>CALHBW010000100.1 GCA_937930625.1 uncultured Saprospiraceae bacterium
TTGGTTTGAGTTCGGATGCCAATCTTTCGACCTTGATTCCTTCGAGTAGCGGCTTTGGTGGCTTTGAATTGTCATTGACCTATATGGGACGTGATGAAAATGATTCGGCAATGTGTCCTACTTTTTAAGTTGGGGTAGTGATTGGTTGATTAGTTATTAGTTGATTGGTTATTGGTTGATTAGTTATTAGTTGATTAGTTATTAGTTGATTAGTTATGGGAGTGTTCACTCAACTGTGTCTTATTCGATTAAATGAGGGAGTGTTCACCCAACTGTGTCTTATTCGATTAAATTAAGGATGCTATATTTACAAAAGCCTGATAATCAAATCTCTGCGAACTCCGCGTTCTCTGCGTGACACAAAATATTGAATAGTCCCTTAAATGAAGGACGCTAAATGGCTACCCGTATAACTTTGCCTAAAGCGAATACTCGTCAGACGAATCACCTTATTCAGTGCGAATATTTTATGAGCTAAATCACTACATTTCATAAAACCTTCGTCAGACGAGTAGTATCCCGCAAGCAAACTTAAACGGGTAGTCTGCTAAATTTACAAAAGCCTGATAGTCAACTCTCTGCGAACTCCGCGTTCTCTGCGTGACACAAAATATTGAATAGTCCCGGATAAAATACGCTAAATTTCTATTCTTATAACTCAACAATAATTTCATTTTTTCGATTAAAAACTTCGTAAGGCGGATTATATCCTAAAAAATAAAACCGATTGGTATAAGTGATGCCTTCGGCGTCCAAAGCCGCCTTTAATTGTTGTTTGTACTTCTGTATTTTCTCGTCGTCAGACCAACCGCCAAAGGTGATTGCAGCAACAGTTTTTGCGGGTTCTTCCCGAAATTCTATCCGTGATTGGTTGGGCTGCGGAAGGTTTTCTTTTTTAAATTTTTTGGGTACCATAAACATCATCGTCACAGAATCTTCCAATGACATGGCTACCGGAGAGGTCATCGCTATTTTTTCCTTCCTTTCGTTTCCGCCAAAAATGTAGCCCGCCAAAATGGAAAAGCCTTTGCTAGATGCTTTTTTGTATTCATTGGTCGAAAGTTTGACGGAAGTAAACAAGCTGGCTTCATAGCTGCGTATCTCAAATGTATCGTATTTTTTATCGACTGTATAAGGGTAAGTTTCAATATTATTTTGTCCTCTCATCGCAAAAAACTGTACCACCGCAAAGGCTAAAACCACAATACCGGCTAATATTAATAATATTTTCATTCGTTATTTTTGTCTAAAAGTCTTTATGTTTGTGAATTGTTTGAGGCTTTTGATTTACGCCAATTCTTTAACGATATTCTACAACCACATACGATAGATTTTGTTCATCATAAACCTGCAACTCATGTTGATACCAAACATTCGATTTACCTTACTTTTAGCCCTTATTTCAATCTTAAATTCTTGTACCACGACATATACCAACACCTATTATATAGTGCGTCATGCCGAAAAAGCAGACAGCACACGCGACACCCAACTGTCGGCGGAAGGTCATGCACGGGCAGCCGCATTGCGCGATACTTTGATAAGTAAAGATATTGGGCAAATTTTCGTCACCAACTATCAACGTACTCAACAAACTGCCGCACCACTCGCCACCGAATTGGGCATCACATCCACCGAAGTTTTTGCGAATCAAACTGCACAATTGATACAACAATTAAATGCCATCAACAGTGGAAACGCCCTTATCGTGGGGCATAGTAATACCGTCCCCCTTATCATTGACGGACTAATGGAAAGCCCTCAAAAAGTGATGATTACAGAGAAGGATTTTGATAATTTATTTAAAGTGGAAATTACGAAAAGTAATAGTGAGGTGATAAGAGATTTCACTCAATTGACTTATGGAATACCCACGCAGTAATTAAGTATCTACATTCTTAACTCTTGCGCGTTTTTGACAAAAGATGAGTAAATGAATAGATGAATAAATGAGTAAATTTGAAATGAAATAATGTTTTAATGAATCAATAAACTCAAGCGTAAAAACATCTACTCATTTTATCATTTACTCATCTACTCATTAGATTTCAAACAAACGTAATCATATCATCAGTAAGATGTGGCAATTCATTGAATGACAGTAAATTAAAATTATTTTTAGAGAATAAAAAAGACGAAAACGAGGTATTGCGAATGGAGAAATTCATAGCTGCTACACGCGTTTCGTCCGTTACATTCAATGCCTCTGCTGTAATGGAAGCAATCGTACCGCCCGAAGTAAATACGCCGATGGTCTCGCCTTTGCCCGTATTTTGAAGGATGGTATCGAGTCCTTTTTTCACTGCAAATCGAAATTCACGCCACGATTCTACGCCTTCAATTTTGATATTTTCTAGCGACCATTCATTCATAAAATATTGGAAAATCAGCAAGGTATTTCTTCGCATCAATGTAGGATTTGCCTCAATATCTTGTTGCCATTTTTGGACTTGTTCGTTTTTGAGCAGTTGCGGGTAAGCCATTTTTACAGCTTCCGTACCCGAATGTTCTTTTAACTCCTGAATAGAAACGGGCGCAGGGAATGGCATATTATTTTGACTAAAAATATCCGAAACGATAGCACAAGTATGTTTTTGACGCTCCAATGGTCCGACAAAAATCTTGTCGAATTTCATTTTTTTATCAACGAGATATTTGCCCAATTCTGCTGATTGTAACTCACCTTTTTCGGAGAGTTTGTCGTAATTATCCGCCAAATATGATGCTTGTGCGTGGCGGAAGAAATATATCTTACTCATTTATCTGTTCTAATCCGTTTTATCCGTTCAATCCGTGTTCTATCCTGACCAATTGCTAAAATAAGTCCTCAATACGGTCTTTCTCAATTGCCTGATTACCAATGACACACAACATTTTCGCCGCAAAGTTCAAGCTGGCAAAACGCTCATCAGTCGTCAATCCTTTGTGGTAGCGATAGTAAATTTGTTGAGCGATAACGGCTAATTTAAACAAACCAAATACATAATAAAAAGTCAGATTTCGAATGTCTCTGTCGCTTTTTTGGGCGTACATTTGTACCAATTCGCTGCGTTTTGGATTGCCGGGAAAAATGGTGGGAGAAGGTAAGTTTTTAGAAAACAACTCGCCATCTGCGGGCGTCGTCCAATAGGCGAGTGAGCCGCCCAAATCCATCAAGGGGTCGCCGAGTGTACACATTTCCCAGTCGAGTACCGCACGAATTTTCGACCATGAATCATCCGCAAAAACCACATTATCATACTTATAATCATTGTGAATCAGGCTGTGGTCGTATTCGCGAGGCTGATTTTCCTCCATCCACTGCATGACGCGCGTGGCTTCGGGTACATCTTCCGTAGCGGCTTTGAGGTATTGTTTGCCCCAATTCGTCACCTGTCGCTCCACATAACCCGCCGGACGCCCCAAATCCCCCAATCCAACCGACTCATAATCCAAGCCATGCAATTCCACAAAAGTATCGAGCCATTCATTTGTTATTTTTTGGTAGCCTTCGGGTGCAATTTGCCGTTTTTTCGCCTCGCGCATTGTCAAGATGATACCATCCACCTTTTCCATCACATAGAATGACGCGCCTATCACGTCCGTATTTTCGGTATAAGTCAATGCCTTCGGCGACTTGGGAAATCCCTTGTACAGCCGCGACAAAATCTTGTATTCGCGCCCCATATCATGCCCACGCTTGACCGCCCCCGCAGGCGGACGACGCAGCACATACGACTTATTTTCAATCTCCAATAAGTACGTTAAATTAGAAAATCCATTGGAAAATTGTGTTACATCAAGTTCGCCATTGGCATCTCCAATCAATTCATTTTCAAGAAGATACTGCTTCAATGGCACTTCGGGAAGCTCCTCCCCTTTCCTTACTTTCTGGCTCATAGTGTTGATGAGTTGACGGGTTGATGAGTTGATGAGTTGACGAATCAAAAATCAAAAATCATTCAATCAAAAATCTTATAATGATTTCATTCTTCTTCATCCGATGTTTCTCCTTCGGCGATATAGTGTTCGAGAAGGTTTTGCAAATCGGGTTTTGTGACCATTCCTGCGAATCGTTGTTTGAGTTCGCCTCGATGAATGAGCATGAGGGTCGGGATGCTTTTTACTCCAAAATGTCGTTGCAAATTTGGATTGACTTCTACATTCACTTTACCGACCACTGCCCTACCCTCGTATTCTCGCGCCAACTCATCTATCACCGGTCCGATTATCTTGCATGGTCCGCACCAATTCGCCCAAAAATCTATCAAAATCGGCTCGTCCGTCTCTTGAATCAACTCATTGAAGCTCGTATCAGTGATTTCCAATGCTTTTATTTTATTCTTTTTTTTGAAAAACATGTAATAATGATTAATGATTAACGTAACACAGACATTCCTGTCTGTCCTGCACAAGTACGGACACGAATGTCCATGTTACGCTAATTTAAGATAAATAAAACCATTCACTCTAATTATAGTATAAATTTCATTCAAATCATTTAAATTCGTCAGATGAAACAAGCAAATGTATATCTCATTGGATTGGGAGCTATCGGAGCTACTTATGCGTCAATGGCTTATGATAAAGGGCTGCCTATTTCTATGATTTGTGATGCAGAAAGAAAAAAACGTTATGAAAAAAACGGCTTCACCGTTAATGGAAAAGCCTATAATTTCAACTGCGTAACAGCACCCACCGAAGCAGTCGATTTAATATTTGTCGTCGTAAAAGACGGACAACTTTCGGAAGCCATTGAAGCCATAAAGCCTTATGTATCAGTTGATACGACAATCGTTTCATTGATGAATGGTATTACGAGTGAGCGTATTATTATGAAAAAATTGAACACAAAAAATGTAATCAATGCTTTTTCGATGGCTACGGATGG
>CALHBW010000101.1 GCA_937930625.1 uncultured Saprospiraceae bacterium
CTTAAGTAGTAAGCATTGAATAATCGGCACTTTTTGAGCAGGGTATTTTTTTGTCAGACGAAGCTCATTTTGACGATTATAGCGAGCTACATGAGGAAAAATAGCTGAAGTCTGGCGAAAAAAGACACGTTCAAAAATGTCGATTATTTGATGCTTACTACTTAGTATTTCGCTACGCGAAAAAGAACCCGGAATCCGAATCATTCATCCATGAAGCAAATGGCATTACCTTATCCGGTTTTTATATTGTTCATCAGTTTAATCTGCATGAGTTGTGGGGAAGGTACGTCTGCTCAACAGTCTTCACTTCCTATTACTGATTTACCATTATCGGAGCAAAATATTTATAATTATTTCCGCGTAAAAAAAGCCCGTAAAATAGCAAGTGAAACCCATAAAGCTGTTTCCAAAAAGAAATTGAAAGAGAGTATTTCTTTGATAAATACGAGGAAACAGCAAGTGGGAATAGATACCTTGTTGCGCTCTATTTTGTATTATCCTACGATAGAAGCGTATTTTCGAATGGGTAATATTCGCCTTGAATTAGAACAACCTGAGGATGCAATAAATGCCTATAAAATGGCAAACTTCATTAATGATAATAAGCCGAATAAATATCTTTTTTACAATTTAGCTTGTGCCTATGCAATGGATGATTCGGATTTAGACGGCAAACGGCGCGCCATCAACTATCTAAGGCAGGCAACGCGAAACGGTTATACAAAAAAAGATAGCCTGCTCACAGATAAACGCCTCAAAAATATTCGCTACAGCTATGAGTTCAACAAAATTTATTTAGAAACTTTCGATAAAGATGACAGTAGGGGAGGGGAGCGGTTCGAGTTATTTATAGAGCTTTTTCCCAAACGAAGCTTTCCGATTGAGATAGAACCGGAGGATTTAGATAAGCGATTCAGCAAAAAAAGACGGCTACACGATCCGTTAAATTTGTTGATAGGAAGGGAGGAATACATTCCTGATGAAGAACATTATATTGCCGTAGCAATGCTCAAAAAAACAGCAAACTTTGTTGCTGTGATGTATCTCGCTTATCCTGCTAATTGGACAGGACGCGCATATCGAAATTACGAAATTTCTACATACACACATGAAGGCAAAACCATTGATAAAATTATTTTTGCAGATAATTCTAATCCTGATAAATACCTTTGTGGCAGGATTGACAAAGAGCTAAATATCACACTAAGTACTTATTTGAATGTTTGGGAAAAAAATCCTGACGAACATGGTTACAGAGATAATAAAATAGATTATTCCGAATTTATGTACGAAGAAAAATTCAGGATTAATGAGAAAGGAAAAATAACGCAGTAAAGTTCAAGTTCAAGTTCAAGAATCAAGTTCAAGTTCAAGTTTCGGATTTGGCGAAGCCAAATCATACAAGGATTAGAATTTGCACAGTAAATTCCTGTTATTTGAACTTGCGCTTGATTCTTGCACTTGAACTTTCTAATGTAGTGCCGCCCGAATTTCCAGCCCGTCCAATATTTTCGCTTCATTTTCTACGAAAAAATGTAATCGGTCATACACTGCTTTTTCATCAAAATAATTCAATGCCATTTTGACAAAAATATGTCCATGCTTGGCTTCGGATACCCAAAGCATTTTATAAAAACGAGCGTATTCGGGGTCGGTTTGAGCTTCTGCGACGAGTCTGAAACGTTCTGCACCGCGCGTTTCTACGACCGAAGCCATCAGTAGCCTGTCCATAAAACGGTCATCGCGCCCGTGTCGGCACAAGCCCATGAGGTCAGCCACATACATATCCTTTCCGATAGAATGTTCGAGCCGAATACCACGCGCCTCCATGAGTGCATAGACTTGTTGGAAATGCTGCAATTCTTCCACCGCCGTATCTATCAATTCCGGGATAATCTCGGTACGGTCGGGATATTTTGCTACAAAACTCATCGCCATAGACGATGCTTTGCGCTCACAATCGGCGTGGTCTTGCAAAAAACTATTAAAGTCCGCCATGACTGCCTGAATCCATTCGGGCTTGCTTTTGCTGATAATGTCGAGATTTAATTTCATATGCGAGACGAGAGACGAGAGACTTGAGACGAGAGACTTGAGAGGTGAGACGAGAGACGAGAGACTTGAGATGCGAGACGATAGAAATTACTTCTATCTCTTGTCTCACCTCTCTTGTCTCATCTCTCTTGTCTCACCTCTCTTGTCTCATCTCTCACTTCTCTCTCACTCTTTATTTTTTGTATCTAATAATATCGTTACCGGTCCGTCATTGAGTAGGCGGACTTTCATGTCTGCGCCAAAAATACCGGTTTCTATCGTTTTCCCTGCATGTTCGGCGAGGCGTTTTACAAATTCTTCGTAAAGGGGAACGGCGACGTCGGGCTTGGCGGCGCGTGTGTAGGAAGGGCGATTGCCTTTCTTCGTACTTGCGTGCAAGGTGAATTGACTAATGACCAAATACCCGCCATCCGTATCCAATGCCGAGCGATTCATCACGCCATTTTCATCGTTGAAGATACGCATGTTGACGATTTTTCGGCACAGCCAATCAATATCTTCCTGCCCGTCTTCCGGTTCTATTCCCAGTAAAATGAGCAAACCCCAACCGATTTCGCCCGTTATTTTGCCCTCTACCGTTACGGAGGCTTCGCTGACTCTTTGTATGACTGCTTTCATGTGTTGACGAATTGACGAGTTGTTGAGTTGTCGTATTATTGTATTTTTGCAAAAATAAAATTATTCGTAGAAACAGCATAACAAACCGCAACAACAATAATAATACAATGTCACGACAACTCAACAACTCGTCAACTCGTCAACTCTTAAAAAGATTTTTAGATGAAAAAGTTGACTTGTACAATCGTCCGCAATTTATAAAGGATGACCCGATACAGATTCCGCATCGGTTTGCGAAGTTGCAAGATGTGGAGATTATGGGCTTTTGGACGGCAGTATTGGCATGGGGACAACGCAAGACGATTATTAATAAGGCAAATGAACTCGTGGAATTGATGGATGGCGCACCGCACGATTTTATGGTGAATCATTCGGAGCGTGACCGCAAGCGATTTTTGGAGTTCAAACACCGTACATTTCAAGCGACAGATACACTGTATTTTTTGGAATTTTTACAGCATTTTTATAAAAATAATAATACGCTGGAAACTGCTTTTTCACAATTTATAAATGAAAATGATGAAACGATAGAAAAGGGATTGATTGGTTTTCACGATTTGTTTTTTTCATTGGATGTTGCGCCGCAGCGTACCCGCAAGCATATCGCTACGCCTACTCGTAAATCGACTTGCAAACGCTTGAATATGTTCTTACGATGGATGGTGCGGGATGATGATAAAGGCGTGGATTTTGGTTTGTGGAAAGCAATAAAACCCTCACAATTGTTGATGCCACTTGATGTACATGTGGAGCGTGTCGGGCGCAAATTGGGCGTACTCACCCGCAAGCAAAGAGATTGGAAAGCAGTACTTGAATTGACACAAAATCTTCGGGAATATGACCCCGAAGACCCTGTGAAGTATGATTTTGCCTTGTTTGGAATGGGAGTGGTAGGGGATGGAGTTTGAAAGTTTAAGATTAAGTTTAAAAATTATTTTTTTTTCAAAAAATAATTAATAATTTATATTTTGTAAAATATAAATTTAATTGAAAATTAAATTTTTAAACTTAAACTTAAACTTAAACTTATTCTTAAACTTTAAAAGCCATAGGTAAAACCCACGCGATAAGTATATGGAAACTCATTGAATGATACGTCTTGTTTCCAGAGGAAATCGTACATCAATTCAAAGGTAGCACCAAATTGTCCATAGAAATTGGTGGAGTAACCCAAGCCGGCAAGCATAGATGGAACAGCACGGTTATCAACCTGTAATTCAACGGGAAATTGTGTGCCGTTAACTTCAAGTTCATACATGCGGTCTTTAGGTACTCTGTCGCCATCTACTCTGACATTTTTTCCGTTATACTGAAATTCGGCGGTTGCGAAAACACCCTGTGGGTCGCCGACATGAAAGAGTAAATATCTTGTCAAAAGACGACCGCCGATGAAGTTTTCTGAATATCTGTCGAATCCGATGACATCGCGAAATTCGTTGCCATAATCATCTACGAAAAGGAAGGGAATTCCTACATCATTTGCAGCAATGTGGCTGAAATTAATCCCCGTACCGACCAACCATCTGTCGGTAAGACGATAAGCAACAAAAGGAGAAAGTTCAAAAAATATCGCATTAGCTATGAAGAAATTACCATTTCCGCCGATAACTAATTTGTTGAGATTGAATCTTTTATCTCCTCCTATATCATCCGGGTCGTAAACAACTACGGGTTCGTCATCATCAGTTTTATCTTCTTGAGCAAAGGCGGTGGTCGTAAATGCCAACATTGCCACGAGGCAAAGACACCACCATTTTGAAATTTGTGTCATGTGAACGCTATTTAAGTTTAAGTTCAAGTTTAAGTCTAAGTTTAATTAATTGTTTTGGCGAAGCCAAAACCTAGAATTTAAACTTAGACTTAATCTTAATCTTAAACTTGATATTTGAAAAGTTTGTTGTATCAAGTTTACTTTTATCAAAAAATTTGCCAAGTGTGAGACACGCATCCCTGATTGCCCGTAGATGGTCAATTGTGCGACTTTCCATTAAATATTACAAGGGAAATCACAATAAAAAGTAGTCCCCTTGTCTAATTCACTTTTTACAGAATAATTGGCGTTCATGCTGTCCAAAATCTTTTTACAA
>CALHBW010000102.1 GCA_937930625.1 uncultured Saprospiraceae bacterium
ATCAAATAATTATAATTTTAAAAATTAACTTATTTTATAAAAACTTATTTTAAAATTATAATTCATTATCAGTGTGTTATGAAATTGAAAAATTCAATTCAAATGAGTTTTTTATTCTGTGGGGTATCAATAGACTTCAAAAAGTTTAGTAAACGTAAGCAATGCACTGATTTTTAGCTGATTACAAGAAATTGTTCTCAGCTTACGTTTACTAAATTTGAAAAATTTAGTAAACGGATTACTTATGTTTTTGTTATGTTTGGAATATTATTAATTTATAAAGTACTATTTTTAAATAAAATAAAAATATAGAAATAATTTTTGTTTTAAAAATATCGACATTTAAAAATCTATCGATACCCCACAAGTCCTCGATAAGTCAACTTGGCTGACATTTTGCAAATGACAGACAAGTTACATTTGTAGGGTGAACGTAAGAAAATTTTTATAATGTGTATTTTTGAAATTGGAGCGTAAGCGTGAGTCGGCGGACATTTTCAAAATGTCAGGCGACAACATTGGGTTATTTTTCTGATTATTAAATTTTTACACAACTTAAAAAAAATAATTCATTAAAGATAATTAAATTTAATACACAAACGTTCTCGCCTGACATTTCAAAAATGTCCGTCGAGTAAGCCTCCCGAAAAATTAAAAATCAATCAATTACGCATGATTAAAATTTTCTTGCGTTCACCCTAAAAAAGTTGTTGTCTGCCATTTGCAAAATGTCAGCCAACTCGCGTCACCGGAAAGATGTGGGGTATTGATAGATTTTAAAAATGTCCGCCGAGTAGTTTTTCTTAAAGCCTAAAAATCAATACATTATAAATTATAAAAACGCCTTTTCGTTTCCCCTGTTTTTATAATTACAATCACACAATTCTACATCAAAATGTTTTTCTACCTTTGTGATGAAATTCCAAAAACAATCCCGATAGTTATCGGGACAAATTCCAATGAAATATTATTTTTTTAAGTTAAAATTGTATATAACTCGAACCATGTTTTGTTTAATGTAAGAGTTTGATTATTAGTAATTTATACTAATTTAAACTTAAACTTGAACTTAAACTTAAACTTACCAATGGGAAATATAGTAGCCATCGTTGGGCGTCCGAATGTCGGCAAATCCACACTTTACAATCGTTTGATAGGAGAGCGCCAAGCCATTATTGATGATATTAGTGGTGTAACCCGTGACCGTCAGTACGGACAATCATTTTGGAACGGCAAGACATTCACCGTTGTCGATACGGGGGGCTTTGTCAAAAATTCAGAAGACGTTTTTGAAAAAGCCATTCGCTCGCAAGTGCAAATTGCCATCGACGAAGCATCTGTCATTGTATTTTTGGTAGATGTAATGACGGGTATTACTGACTTTGATGAGCAAGTTGCTCGTATGTTGCGCCGTACCGATAAGCCGGTTTTGCTCGCTGTCAATAAAGTAGATAATCACAATAGAATGTTGATTGCCAATGAGTTTTGGAGTTTGGGCTTTGAAGAAACCTTCTTTCTTTCCTCCATCAACGGCGGTGGAACAGGCGAGTTGTTGGATGCTGTGACCGAACATATTACGGACATAGAACGTGTGGAATCTGACCTTCCGCGTTTTGCTATCGTAGGGCAGCCTAATGTCGGCAAATCTTCTTTCGTGAATGCTCTGATAGGAGAGGAGCGCAATATCGTAACCGACATTGCAGGCACGACGCGCGACGCCATACACACGCGCTACACCAAGTTTGACAAAGATTTTTTGCTCATAGATACCGCCGGAATCCGTAAGAAGAATAAAGTACACGAAGACCTCGAATTTTACTCCGTGATGCGTGCCATCAAGGCGATTGAAGAAGCGGATGTCTGCTTTTTAATGATTGATGCCCAAGATGGTCTGGAGGCGCAGGATATGAGCATCATTAGTATTGCCTTGAAACGAAATAAGGGCTTGGTACTACTCATCAACAAGTGGGATGCCATTGAAAAAGATACCAATACAGCAAAAGAATACGAGGATGATTTGAGAAAACGCATCGCACCTTTCAATGATGTGCCGATACTATTTATTTCGGCACTCGAAAAACAACGCATCTTCAAAGCCATCGAAGCAGGCTTGGAGGTCTTTGAAAATCGCTCCCGCAAAATCACCACTTCCACACTCAATACTGCTTTACAAGAGGCAATTGAGCGTTATCCGCCACCCTCGCACAAGGGGCGTTTTGCCAAAATAAAATACGTTACACAATTGCCCACGTACTACCCCGCGTTTGCATTTTTCTGCAATAATCCAAAGTATGTCAAGGATTCATACAAGCAATATATTGAGAATGTGTGGCGGCAAAAATTTGAACTAACAGGAACACCCATCGGAATATTTTTTAGAAAGAAATGATAATGTACTGACGTGTTGGCGTGCTGATGTGCTGACGTTTTATGGAGAAATACATCAGCACATCAGCACATCAGCACATCAGCACGTTTATATGTTTACAACTACACCAATAGAAGGTTTACTGATTTTTGAGCCGCGTGTTTTTGCGGATGATCGCGGATATTTTTACGAGAGTTTTAATAAAAATATTTTCTTGGAAGCCGGGGTTAAAGATGATTTTGTACAGGACAATCAATCCAAATCTACTTACGGCGTATTGCGTGGCTTGCACTACCAAACGGGCGAACATGCACAATCAAAACTTGTACGCGTACTCGAAGGGAAGGTCTTGGATGTGGCAGTGGATATTCGTCCCGATTCGCCGACTTACGGGCAGCATTATTCGATAGAATTGAGTGCCGAAAATCAATTGCAATTTTATGTTCCGCGTGGTTTTGCACATGGTTTTTTGGTGCTAAGTGATACAGCAACATTCTTTTATAAATGCGATAATTTCTATAATAAAGCCAGCGAAGGTAGTATTGCCTATAATGACCCGACGCTGAATATTGATTGGAAAATTCCGCACGAAGATGTTATTTTATCCGAAAAAGATACGGTCAATCCTTCATTTGGTAAGCATCGACTCATTTAAGCATTGTCAACCATGGATACGGAAATTTTAGATGATGTTTTTGAACGCGACCCCATCCGTTTTCCGCGTGACAAACGTCATCGAGTACGGGCGTTTCGGTATTTTGTGTATGCCTTTGCTTTGGCGGTGGTGTGGGCTTATCTAAAGGTGTCTTATGCCGAAAACCATTCACCTTTTACAACTCCGGTTGATGGTAGAAATGCTTTAATCGGTATTGCTGCGGCGCGTGTGGCACAGTTGTTTTACATGCTTGTTGGGGTGTTTTTTTTGGTGAAAAGCATATTGGCGAAAGAACGGAATGATGGGTTTAAAATCGGAAGTGTGGTAGGACTTGGTTTTTTGATAGTTCAAATGCTTTTTTATTTGTATAAAAAATTATTATTATTATAACCAATTGTTTTTTAGAGTATTGAAATTTTTGCGAAAATTATTTTTGGTGCGATCTATGTTTTTTAACCCACTTAGCACCAATTATCGCCTAATCTAAAATCAAAAATCGCTGAATCAAAAATCACCCAAGCCATTCAAAATTCATAAAATTCCACTCATTCCCGGAAAGCAAACTATAGACTATTGCTACCAAAGGCGGCACAAGAATGGAAATCAGCATCACCGCAAAATACATCCGCGAAATACGTGTACGCTCCAATAATTCCGCAATCAAGGCAATCAATAATATCGGAATACCAATCATCGGAATAATAAACGTAAACATACTCGCCCAAAATGGCGCAAGCAACCACAAAGCCATAAAAATGACCACTTCTACCAGAAATATTTCAAGTGCGGGAATCCATTTCATAATGAATGAGTAGATGACTAAATGATTAAATGAGTAAATGCAGGATTCATTTACGCATTTACTCATCTATTCATTTACTCATTTTAGCTAATTACCAACCACTACTTTGCCATTTGCAATGACAGGCATGACACCAAATTTCATGGGCAATTGGCGATTATTTTTGACATAAGTGATTTGGATTTGATAGTTGTTGGAAGTCTTTTCTTGGGTGTTGGTGTGTTCAAGTACAATCGGATTTTTATCGAATGTAAAACGCATAGATTTAGCGTTAGTTTCCGAATCGGGAAATTCGGGATTTGACTCGCGCAATGGCATTGATTGTCCGGTATCCATATCCACTATGGTCATCTCAAACTCCTGACCTACAAGGAGTTCTTGCTGTTCATGATAAAGGCTAAACTCTACCGTCGTTCTGTCCCAGTTGTTCTTTTTGAGACGTTTTATGGGTTTATCTTTCTTATCTTTTTGCAGGGAAATTTGCTGGAAATTCACCACTGTTTTCTCGATAATATCAAGGTTGTTACGGTACAATTCTTCTTCCTCTTGCTTGTCCATGAGGTCATTGACGAGCGCGTCTTTTTCCGAAAGCGTTTGATAAGTCGTAGCGCGTAGATTATCCATTTCAGAAGTGACAGCAGCCTGCTGGTCTTCAAGGTCTTTTATCTTCGCAAGGTCGGCTTTTTTCGAGCGGTCCAATGCTGCGATTTGCCCCTGCAATTCGGCAATTTTTGCTTCGCGTTGCTGCATGTCTGTGCGTATGCCTTCGATGGTTTCGCGTTGGGTATTGATGCGGAGTTTGAGGTCGCTGATTTCCTTTTCTAATCGCTGAATTTGTGTACTGAGTTTCGTTTTTTCGCCTTCCAATGCTTGGTTGGCTTCTGTCAGTTCTTCAGTACGTTGGATGGCTAGTTCTTTGGAATTACGCTCTTTTTCGAGCGATGTTTCCAAGTCTGAAATGGTTTGTTCTTGTGAGCTAAGGGTAGCATCTTTTTTCTTGCCTTCATTCAACTGAAAAATGCCCCAAATCAATGCAAGTGCCAATAAAACGAAAGCGATAATAGTGATAATTTTATTCATAAATTAATGAGTGAATGAGTGATTTTTGATTGAAATATTTCGCTAAATTAAAATTTAGAAAAGTATAAATGATTTTTTTATTAATTAAAATGAAATTAATGCAAGATTTATTTGTAATAAATTGATTTATAATTTAAAATGAATAAAAATAATGTGTACTGTGTATTAATCATTAATCATTAACCATTAAGCATTATTTAATACGTACTTTTGTAGCATAATTAAATCCACACAAAAACGCACTTGAATTGGTATTATTGTCATCAGTGTAATAGTTGAGTTTAAACTTAAACTTAAACTTAATCTTAAACTTAGTAAATGAACAAACCAACCATATTAGTCACCAACGACGACGGCATTACTGCACCGGGCATCCGGGCATTGGTAGAGGTGGTCAAAGATTTCGGAAAAGTAGTCGTCGTAGCACCTGATAGCCCACAGTCGGCACAAGGGCATGCCCTCACGATTAATGACCCGCTGCGGCTTCGGAAAGTCAATGTATTTGGCGACATCGAAGCCTATGAATGTAGCGGTACGCCGGTAGATTGCGTCAAATTGGCAAAGAGTGTTGTCCTCGAAAATCGTGTGGCGGATATTTGCGTGTCGGGCGTCAATCATGGTTCCAATGCTTCTATCAATATTATTTATTCCGGTACAGTATCGGCAGCGATGGAAGCCTCTCTTGAAGGTATCAATTCCATTGGTTTTTCGCTGCTCAGCTTTGACCATGATGCTGATTTTGAACCTGCCAAAAAATATATCCGTCAATTGGTGCGTTATGTGCTGGATAATGGTCTGCACAAGACGAAACTCCTCAATGTCAACATACCTAACCTCCCGGCAGATGAGATAAAAGGCATCAAAATCTGCCGACAAGCCAACGGAAAATGGGTCGAAGAATTTGCCCGTAAAGAAGACCCGCATGGACGCCCATACTACTGGCTCACCGGAGAATTTACCAATCCCGATACCGGTACAGATACAGATATTTGGGCATTGGAAAATGGTTACGTTTCAGTCGTGCCTTCGCAGCACGACCTTACAGCTTACGAGGCGATTGATGAGTTGACAGGAAAACTGTAATGACTGCTTTAGCTGTCAAGTAGGTTGTTATTTTAATTTGTAATAAATTTAAAGATAATATTTTATAAATATTTTTTTGTGCTACTTGACAGCTAAAGCAGTCATTACGGAGTTCACTGCCAAGCTGTTCAATTGCCTTGTAAAAGCTAAGTACGAATAAAAATTACTTTAAACATGGCGATTAAAATCGCCTGTACGATTCGAACAGATGAATAAAGATTCCATACTATTCGGCATATTAGTGGGCTTTGCAGTACCTTTTGTTTCTTACGCTATTCTGCTGACTATCAATGAGTTTGTGTATGATGCGGATGTGATTGCGATGCCTCGTGGCGAAAAATTCCAATTCAGCGAAAAACTGCTGATGACGATTGCGATTTGCGCCAATATCATTCCTTTTCAATTTTTCAGAAAACGATATATGGATGTCGCTATGCGTGGTGTGATGTTTCCTACGCTTGCTTATGTCGCTTATTGGATTTACAAACATTACGACCAACTTGGTTTTTGAATGAGTGAATGAGTGAATTGTGAATGAGTGAATAATTTTTATTTTTTGCGTAGCGAAAAACTAACTTTGAACTTACGCTTGATACTTGAACTTGAACTTAAAATGTTACATCATCGCGGGAGAAGCTTCGGGCGATTTGCATGCCTCTAATCTGATGTATGCCTTACGGGAAGCACATGCCGAAACCGAATTTCGTGTATGGGGCGGCGACCTGATGCAAGCTGCCGGAGGCGAATTGGTGAAGCATTACCGCGACTTGGCTTTTATGGGCTTTCTGGAAGTTGCTAAAAATATTCGCACGATTCTGAATAACCTCAAATTTTGTAAACAAGACATCTCTGACTACCAACCTGACGTATTGATTTTGGTAGATTATCCGGGCTTCAATCTGCGGATAGCAGAATGGGCAAAACAGCAAGGCATAAGGGTTTTTTACTACATTTCACCGCAAATATGGGCTTGGAAAGAAGGGCGTGTCGAAAAAATTCGACGGGATGTAGAGCGCATGTTTGTGATACTGCCTTTTGAAAAAGATTTTTATAAAAAACATGATGTAGAAGTAGATTTTGTGGGGCATCCTTTGTTGGATGTGGTTGTGTCGTCTGACACCTCAAAGGTGTCCGACGACTCTGCAAAACTCAGCCCCAAGTCGTCGGACACTTCGGAAGTGTCAGACGACTTGCCAATTATCGCCCTACTGCCGGGCAGTCGCCAACAAGAAATTAAACGCATGTTGAGCGTGATGTTGGAAGTAGTGCCGAAATTTGAGGGCTATGATTTTGTGATAGCGGGTGCGCCGGGTATAGCGCGTGAGGTCTATGAACCATTTTTGAATAATCAAGTACAACTCCTTGAAAATCAGACCTATAATTTGCTTGAACAAGCAAGCGCAGCCCTCGTAACATCGGGTACAGCGACGCTCGAAACGGCATTATTTGGTGTGCCGCAAGTAGTATGTTATCGTGGAAATGCTTTATCGTACCAAATTGCAAAACGACTTGTAAAGGTCGATTATATTTCCTTAGTTAATTTAATTTGTGAGAAAGAAGTCGTGAAGGAATTAATTCAGGATGACTTGACCGTCGAAAATCTTGTCCGCGAATTATCGGCAATTTTAACCGAAAAAAAATACCACGAAATACAAGCGGATTATGATATTTTACGAAAAAAATTAGGCGGAAAAGGCGCGTCGGAAAGAGCGGCGCGTTTGATGATTCAATATTTAAAAACGTAAAACGATTTTGTAAATCGTCACGAATGATAGGTGCATGTAGTACGTAACGATTTGCAAAATCGTTTTACATTGGGGCAACTATTCTGCCGAACGGTTTGTTGATTGAATATGGATTTTGAAACACTCATCGAAGGCGTCCGCCGACAACTTGCACAACCGCTTCCGGGTGTGGAGGCGCAGTATCGAATGGCAAGCTACACGCGCAAAGATATTGAATTGAGAACGATAAAACCGCGTGACGATGTGCGCGTGGCAGGCGTTTTGGCAATGTTGTACCCGAAGGCTGGCGAGACCTACATTACGCTCATGCAACGCACAGATAGAGGCGCACATGCGGGGCAAGTCAGCTTCCCCGGTGGTGGGGTAGAGGAGCAAGATAATGGCTTGATAGACACTGCATTGCGCGAAGCACAGGAGGAAGTCAATATTCAGCCGGATGATGTACAGATACTCGGAAAATTGACCCCGATGCATATTCCGATTAGCAATTCGATGGTGCATCCGATTGTGGGTTACTCGCATGTAGTACCTGATTATGTACCCGACCCTGCGGAAGTAAAAGCTGTGATAGAAGCCCCGCTTGCCGATTTTCTGAATCCCGATAAGTTGAAAATGACCGATATCCGCGTACCTGCCGGATTTGTGCTGAAAGACACGCCGTACTTTGACATCAAGGGTTATGTCGTATGGGGAGCTACTGCTATGATGATGAACGAGTTATTAGAAGTGATTAAACTTGGAACGACTGTAAGAAATGCCGAAATTTGAACAGGTAAATTTGGAATTTGGTGCTTGGAATTTGGTGTTTTTTCGAAGTTTTGGCTTAAAGTTTGTACCTTTGCAGTCGTTTTTCAAATTAACATTATTTTAATATTCAAATAGAAAAGATGAATTTATTTAAATTAAAATCTCTAGTATTGCCCCTCTGTGTATTATTGGCGAGTGCAGTTTTGTTTACTGCCTGCGAACCGGACGATACTGACCCCGTACCCACTACCCTTTCTGAAACATTGAAAACATTTACTGAACTGACTACATTGGTAGATGCGCTTGATGCTGCGAGTCTCACCTCTCAATTGGATGGTGCTACAGTAACGATTTTTGCGCCAACAAATGCAGCTTTCGATGCTTTCCTCACGAGTGCGGGGTATGCGACTGTGGGTGATGTACCTATCGGCGAACTCAAAGACCTCTTACTCAATCACGTATTGGATGGTTATATCAGTTCATTTGATTTGACGAATGGATATGTGAACACACTTGCCGAAGCACAGGGCTATCCTGCCAGCATGAAAGTAGATATAGACGCGCTTTTACTTAATAATTCGGCTAAAATTACAAGTGTAGATATCGACGGTATCAATGGTGTAATTCACGTTGTTGACCAAGTAATTACTGTGCCGGATGTGGTAGATATTGCAAATAATGACGGTAATCTCGGTAGCCTTGTACAGAGCCTTTCTGTTGTTGATTTAGTGAATGCGCTTCAAGGTGAAGGTCCGTTTACTATTTTCGCACCAACCGACGATGCGATTCAGTGGGGTACTTCAATGGGTTTGCCTTTTGATATTTTGGAAGAAATTCTTTCTGACCATGTTGTCGATGGTAATATCCGTTCTATTGATTTGGTTGATGACCAGTTAATTGACTCTTATGGTTTGGATGGTATGAGTAGCTACACCATTCGCTTTGGTGCAGACGGTACTACTCAAATCGTAGAAACCGGCAGCAATCCTGAGCGCATCATCGCACGTATCACGATGACCGATATTCAGGGTAGCAATGGCGTTATCCACATGATTGATAATGTAATTGTTTTATAATCAGTTCATAGTTCGTGGTTCATAGTTCATAGTCCAAAATGCGCGACTAAACTATGAACCATGAACTATCAACTACGAACTATACGCTATGATTGTCACTACAACAGAAAAAATTCCCGGAAAAGAAATCACTGAAATTGTGGGCATTGCGCGTGGCAACACAGTGAGAGCGCGAAATATCGGACGCGATATTTTTGCCGGATTAAAAAACCTCGTCGGTGGCGAAATCAGCGAATACACCAACCTACAAGCCTCTGCCCGCGAAGAAGCCATGGCGCGTATGGTCGAAGACGCTGAAGAATTGGGCGCAGATGCCGTTGTCAATGTTCGTATGACCACTTCGATGATTATGCAGGGCATGTCGGAGATATTGGCGTATGGAACGGCAGTGAAGTTGAAGTAATTTTTGACTAAATTAAAAAACTTGCCTGTTCAATATTTTTTCCTTATTTTGAGATAAAAAGTAAAATTATTATGGAATTAACCATTAGCATTAAAGAACAAGCTAAAATAGATTTTTTTATGAATCTTTTGGGAGAATTTGATTATGTGGAAATTCTTAATATCAAAGAGCATACAGATTCTTTCGCTGAACATAAAAAGTTATTAGATGCTCGTTTGGACAGAATCGAACGGGGAGAAGGTACCTTCAAAAGTTGGGATGAGATAAGGAAAAAATATGAGAAGACCACATGAAATTGAATTATGGAGTGAAGCAGAGGACGACTTTGATAATTCATACACCTAGTCTATGCCGAGCGGAGTGAGAAAGTAGCAGATGATTTCTACCAACACGTCAAAGATTGTTTAGATAGAATCTCACAAGACCCACTTACATTTCCTGTACTACACCGAAATATTAGAAAATGTACTGTTCCAAAGTTTCCATTCATAATTCTTTTCAAAGCCAATGAAATCATAGAAGTTATTGCTATCTTTCATACGAGTAGAAATCCACAAACATGGAAGGAACGTATTTAAACTTCAATCAAAAATAATTCATTTAAGCATTTAAGCATTGTCTCGAATATTAGCCATAGATTACGGAACAAAGCGCGTCGGAATCGCTGTATCAGACCCCATGCAAATTATCGCTACGGGCTTAGATACCGTTGCGAATGAGGAATTAATGAATTTTTTAAAAGATTATACCTCCAAAGAAGCTGTTGAAACCTTCATCGTTGGCGAGCCACTTGACTTCAACGGCGAACCGACCACAACCACAAAAAAAATCTACAAATTTGTCGAAAAACTCAAAAAGGCATTCCCGAATATTCCTGTCGAAATGGTCGATGAAAGTATGACTTCCCAACGTGCCGCTAAGATTCTCGTAGAAAGCGGCGTCAAAAAAATGAAACGCCGCGAAAAAGGACGCATCGACCGCATCAGCGCCATTTTGATTTTGCAAGAGTACATCGAAGATAAACATTATAGATAGTTGATAGTTCATAGTTCGTAGTTCGTAGAAAGCGACAGAGACTATGCACATTCACTTTGAACATTTTCTCCTAAATTTCCTTACATTTGCGTTCTTAATTCTCAATTATCCATTCTCAATTAAAAAATGATTTTACCAATATACGCCTACGGGCAACCTGTGCTGAAAAAAGTCGGTGAGCCGATTGACAAGGATTATCCCAAGCTCAATGAACTCATCGAAAACATGTGGAAAACTATGTATAATGCCGAAGGTGTGGGCTTGGCTGCTCCTCAAATTGGTTTGCCGATACGTTTGTTTCTCGTTGATACTGTGCAAAATATGGAAGAAGGTAAAGAAAATGAAGGTATCAAGCGCGTATTCATCAATGCTCAAAAAGTACAGGAAACAGGCAAACATTGGGATTACGAAGAAGGCTGCCTGAGTATTCCCAATATTCGTGGAGATGTGAGTCGTCCGGAGGTGCTGCGTATTCGTTATATGGACGAAAATTTTGAAGAACACGAAGAAACTTTTGATGGTATTAATGCGCGTGTCATTCAGCACGAATACGACCATATTGAAGGCGTTTTATTCACGCAATTGCTCAAGCCCATCAAGAAAAAACTCGTCAAACGCAAACTCGATAAAATTGCGAAAGGCAAAGCCGATGCTAGCTATCGCCTCAAGTTCAGAACGTAAAACGATTTTGCAAAATCGTTTTACGGGTCAATGAACCTCTCCGCGTTTGAGCATTTCGATGTCCAATCCAACGGTTTCGGCAAAAGGGTGCATACGCGGGTGCTGCTCAATGTAATACCCCAACTGCGATACATCTTCCCGAAAATCCAACAGATAATCTTCATGCAATTTGCGGAGCAAACCCACCAATTTAACCGCCCGCTTGACAACATAGGTATTGAAAGTCAATTGTTTACGAGGCGGTGCTTTGCGTATTTTCTCCCCAAATAAGCCCAAACTCTTATTGAGCATCAAAAGGTTGAGTTGGATTTCGCCATACTTATCTTTCGTGGTTTTTACATGCCGATTGATGTCGCCACTCACACTCCGCAAAGTCAACAACAAATAACCCGGCGAATAAAAACGATACCGCTCAAAACCCTTATCAATCATCTGATAAATCTCCTCTCTTCGGTCATCTTTTGAGTCCTTATCTTCGAGCAATTCAAAGGTCAATTTTTCCACCAAAGCCGCGTCTTTTGCTATCAGTCGGAATAGCAACTTATCTTTTTCTTTATTGGAAAGTAGTGAAATCGCCTGTTTTAATTCATCAGGAAGTTTGGTACGTGCCATATTGCAAAAATAATAAATCTACAAAAATCAATTGGAATATTTTTGAGAAAATCAAGCGTTCGTAGTTAGGAAGTAATTTGTATTTTAGTTTCTTGTAAATTTATAATGAATTAATTATCAATAATTTATGATGGAATATTCCCTTTTAAATTGATACAGATTTAGCTGTAAAAATTGCAAAAAAGTCTTTATAATATCATTTGGGAGATTTTTGAAAAAATCAAGCGTTCGTAGTTAGGAAGTAATTTGCATTTTAGCTTCGTGTGAATTTATAATAATTTAATTATCAATAATTTACGATGAAATATTTCGTTTTAAATTGACACAGATTTAGTCGTAAAAATTGCCAAAAAAAGCCTTTATAATGTCATTTGAGGGATTTTTGAGAAAATCAAACATTCATTTATACTTCTTTAGGGTGAGAATTAGACTTTTTGATGTGAGGGATTTTGTGCTTAGTTTTTGCTTTGAAAGCATGAGTTTATCTGGATAAATGATTGTTTTTAAAGTGAAAAATAAGTGCAAAAGCCACCGTCAAAATGTTT
>CALHBW010000103.1 GCA_937930625.1 uncultured Saprospiraceae bacterium
GCGTAATGCCTCCGGCTTGCGTCCGCGTTGGGAACAAGTAGTATGCGGACGCAAGCCGGAGGCATTACGCTACGATTATACAAGGTGCAATGCAGGTGATGACCAATGATAATCATTGAGACTGACCTTTCCTTCCTCTACTTTTACACCTTCTTTTGCCAATTTTTCTATTTGATTATCAACATGTTCGATAACTTCACCTTCTGTATTGACGATGCGATGTACGGGGTGGGTATCGCTTAATTTGTCGATAAATTTCGGAATAACTCTAAGGTGTGCTTTGTAGCCTCCCATGCCTTTTATAGCATCTTGATAGGTAGCAATTTTCCCTTTGGGAATGTGCGCCACAAAATGCTTAAACAAATCAAAATTATTTTCTTCTATTTCGGGAAATGCCTTGATTTCTGCCTCAATTGCATCACCAACTTTCACTTCACCACCCGAAAGTATCACACCAAGTATGCCGCGTTTATTGTCTAATTGTTTCAAATCATCCACCAGATGTTCTACCGTGTGGCAGGGTTCGCATTGGTAGGTCAGGCGAATTTTGACATCACCCATCGTGAGTTGCGTACCGGGCTGAAATTGCTCTAATGACAAGCCTTTTGTGACTACATTTTCACGCAACTGCCCCGGTTTGATATTCAATGGATCGGCGTCTTCCACACGCGTAACCAAGACTTGACGCGGACTCGCTCCATGTGCATTTACATCTCCTTCAATGCCATGAGCAGTGCGAAATTGAAGGCTTTCCCGTGCCTGTAAAGGTTGTTTTTTCTCTGTTTTGATAAATAAATTATTAACTCTCATGTGTTTGATGTGTTGATGTGCTGACGTATTGACGTGTTATTGTGTTGACGTGTTACAGTGTTATCGTCAACACTGTAACACGATAACACAATAACACGTCAACACGAAAATTATACTTTTCCTAATGTAAAGCCAAAGGTGGAACCGACATTGAGTGTGCTGCGTACCGTAACGGTTTGTTTGTGTGCTTCAATGATGTGCTTCACAATAGCTAAACCAAGTCCCGAACCACCTTGTTCACGCGAACGGCTTTTGTCAACACGATAAAAACGCTCAAATAGGCGCGGCAGGTGTTTTTCTTCGATACCGTAGCCATCGTCCGAAATTTCTACAAGTAGGTGTTTATCATCCATTTGATAGAAACCGATTTTGGTATTGCCGTTGGGTTTTCCGTATTTAACGGAATTGGTGATGAGATTGACGAATACCTGACGGATGCGTTCTCGGTCTGCCTTGACATGAAAAGATTTGTCGCAGCCTTGTTTGAAACTAAATTGGATGTGTTTTTCGCGGGCTGTGATGCTCATTTCATCGAATATTTCTAATGCCAATTCATGTACGTCAAATTGCTGAATATCAAGGTGTAAATCCTCTGATTCGAGCTGTGCAATCATATCAAGGTCTTGGGTAATCGTCGAGAGACGTTCCACGTTTTTGGCGGCGCGTTCGAGATAGGGGAGGTTGATGCTTTCGTCTTCCAATTTGCTCTCAATCAGCGTTTCGATATAGCCTTGTACGTTGAAAATGGGCGTTTTGAGTTCGTGCGATACATTGCCGAGAAAATCGCGGCGGTAGGCTTCGAGTTTTTTGAGGTTTTCGATTTCTTTGTCGCGCTCTTTTGCCCAGTTGGTGACTTCTTCTTCTACTTCGTCGATGAGGTGTCGCCCCATGTTCATCTTTTTTATTTTTGACCCTTTAGGAGCTTTCATATTGTGTATTGTCTTGTAAATCAGTTTTACACGACGATAAATGAAGCGTTCGAGCGCGACGATATTAATGCCGTAAGCTGCTCCAAAAAGCAGCAAGGTCATTATTATAATATGCCACCAACGCAACTGTCCGCCTGAAACCAGATAGAGGATGGACATGGCAATGAGCGTAATAATCGCCAAAAAAGCTGCCATATAAATACCTAATTGGCGAGGCGTTGGGTTTTTTTCGGCAAAAACATTAAGCTTTTTTTTACTCATAATTACGAGTTGCGGGTTACGAGTTGCGGGTTAGGGGTTTTCGTTCTCCGAAAAAATAACCCGTAACCCGTAACTCGTAACCCGTTTTATACTCTTGGTGCAGATTTTTTGAGATAAATTCTACCGGGAATACAAGCTCCTGTATTGGTATAGCCCGACCATTCGCCTTCCAGCCTTAGTGTACCTGCCGAAAGAAGTTGCAAACGATAATCTTTCAAGCACCAAAAGATGTCATCTACTCGTTTTTCCCGAAGTATTTCATCTTCTCTGATGTCAATATATTCGCCATTAAATTTGCCATTAAAACCCATAATGGCGTAAATGTCTATTGCGTCAGCTTTTACGTAAGCAGTTCCTTTGACGTTACCGTCTTCATCTACTTTAATGAAGATTTTGAAGGTGTATTCTCCTAAAATACCTCCTTCTTCCTGTGTAATGATGCCTTCCCATGTGCCGGATATTTTCTGGGCAACTGTAAGGGAATTGATATTTGGCAGTAAAAAAAATATAAGTAATAGTTTTTTCATATGATTAATTTTGTAGTCTAAAAATACATTTATTTTTTAAAAACAATCGAATACCTGATATTGATTAACAGTTTTTAACTCGAAGTCGTTAACTTTGCAGTCGATTTACCCTTTGGATTGTCTGCAAAGATACGAATACTAATGAACGATTTTTGATTTAGTGATTTTCGATTTTTGATAAAAGTAAATCAAAATCATGTTACAATGTCTTCGCCA
Organism: uncultured Saprospiraceae bacterium; assembly: GCA_937930625.1. Taxonomy (GTDB): domain Bacteria; phylum Bacteroidota; class Bacteroidia; order Chitinophagales; family Saprospiraceae; genus JAHDEO01. The sequence continues at coordinate 2,744 of CALHBW010000103.1, forward strand.
AATTGAGAATTGAGAATGTATAATTGATAACTAATTTTATTTTATAATTTGTAATTATTTAATTTTAAGTTTTTTATGAAATAAAAAATAAATTAATTATCAATTTTCAATTTGGCGAACATATTGAATATCTTTCATATAGTAGAAATGGTTTTTTAGATAGTTTGAACCTGTCGGATTGTATTCGGCAGGTTTTTTTATTTTTTTATGTAAAAAATTTATAATGAATGTTTTATAAGATTTTTTATCGTGTATTTTAAAAATATTTCATACTATTATTATGATTATTCAGAAAATACTTGCAACTTATATGTGTAATTTATTATCAATAACAAAAAAATCAATAACATGAAAAAAATATCTACCTTACTAATGACGATGTTTGCATTAAGCACCATTAATTTTGCCCAGAACGGACGATATGATGTTTGGCTGGAACAAAACGACTGTGATTGCTGCAACGAACAGATAATTGCAGACATTCACATCAGGGCATCTTCGCCTGATTCTACCTTTAGGATTGGCGACCAGAGTTATCTTTTTTCCTTTAATCCTGATGTGATAGACAGTGTGAGGATTGTAGATGAAGGAGAGATAAGTGGTTTTCTTGTACCCGGCAATGGCAACCTCGGTTTTTCCTTATATGCCGGTCACACGCTCACAGTAAGCTCAAATGAGATAACATACAATGTTGATTTTCAAGGCGGTGACGGCTTACTTATCGAAACCCAATGGGTACAGGTCGGAACAATTGCATTTAACATTACGGATTTTAATGCCCCTTTGGGTGTCAACTGGCTTATGCAGAGTGATGCTTCTCCCACTATTATCAATGGAGTTACCGACAATGGAGCTGTCGTGGTTTCGGAAGGAATGTATATCAACGATGTTCCAAACACCTTCGGTGACTGTGCCTGTTTTTTGGGTTACGGTGCTGTTTATCTGTCCAACCAATCGGAAGTTAATAACTTTGCTACGGATTATCCCGGACCTTCGGCGGTGAATTTAATCATAGACGGCGCAAGTATCGTGGATTTAACACCACTTAGTGTGATAGATTATCATGTAAATAGGCTGACTATTTCCAATAGCAATGTTTTGAATAGTTTGGCGGGTTTGGAGAATATCCCCTCCATAGGATGCAGATTGGTGATTACTGATAATCCTCAATTGAGTATTTGCAACATTCCGGCAGTATGTAGTTACCTTGAAAATGGAGGTGAAGCCACTATCAGCAATAACGCAGGCGGTTGTAACAACGAGACAGAAGCTATACAAGACTGCTTTCTCCCCGTAGAAATGTCCACCCCACTCCAAGCCCGTCTCCAAAACCAGACCGCCATCCTCACATGGCGCACCGAAACCGAAACCAATAACACAGGTTTTGAAATACAAAAAAGCAGAGACGGCATCCAATGGGAACGTATCGGTTGGCAAGCCGGGCAAGGCAGCACTTACACGCCACATGCGTACACCTACATAGATGAAAATCCTTTTTCAAATACCTCTTACTACCGACTCAAACAGGTCGATTTTGATGGTAATTCTGCCTATTCCAATATAGCGACCTTAGAATACAATCGCCCAACTGTCAATATTTTTCCTAATCCTGTAAAAGATAAATTATACATCAATACGGACGAACAAACGATAGACAATGTACTCATTTTTGATACAATGGGCAGACAAATTAATGCTCAATTGACTGGCAATATCATTGATGTATCTTCTCTCGCGGAAGGTTTATATACCATTAAAGTCATTATCAATGACGAGTATTTTTATGAGAAAATTGTAGTGGAATAAAGACAGTTCATGCAATAGAATGATTACAGTTAATAAAAACCTGTCGGATACGCTCTGGCAGGTTTTTTTGTTTAGAATAAAAACAATACATTCGCGTAGCAACCGGAAAGTCGTCAGGCGAATCCTTCTAATCAAAGCAAATATCTTATCCAACAAGCAACAATATTACAAAACAACCTTCGCCTGACGACTATACCCACACTATGAACTATGAACGATGAACTAAAAAACGACTACCTAATTGTAGGTCAAGGCGTTGCAGGTACAATGCTCGCACATTTCCTATTAAAAGCAGGAAAAACCATCGCCGTCATAGATGCACCCGACCAACAAGCCGCCTCCAATGTCGCTGCCGGAATCATCAATCCGGTGACGGGCAGACGCATTGTGAAAAGTTGGCGGATAGAGGAATTGCTGCCCTTTGCCGTAGCGACTTACCGCGAGATAGAAGCGCGATTTGGTGTTGAGATTTTCACCAAAAAAAACATCCTCCGTTCATTTGATACCAACAAACAGTTTCAAGATTGGTCGGTCAAAAGTGGACGCGAAGATATGTGCGATTACATCAGCGATGAATGTGATGCAAGCCATTTAAACGGCATTATAAAACCCAAATTCGCATGGGGCGAAATCCATAGCAGCGGACGCACAGATTTAGCGGTATTGACGAGTATTTATCGCAATTTTTTTATTAATAATAATGCTTTTTTTGCAGAAAAATTTAATTATAATGAAATTGAATTTGACGATAATAAATTGATATATAATAAAATAAAAACCACGAAAATCATTTTCTGTGAAGGTTGGCGCAGTTGCTTCAATCCCTATTTCAATGACCTTCCGCACGAAGCTGCTAAAGGCGAATTACTCATCATCCGCATCCCTGATGTACAGTTGAATAAGATGATAAAATCCGGTGTATTTGTCGTCCCGATTGGCGATGAAAAATATTGGGTCGGCTCTACCTACGAATGGGACGACCTCAACGACACACCCACCCAAGCCGCCCGTACCGACCTCATCACACGCCTCCAAAAAATTCTCGAAGTGCCTTATGAAATCCTCGAACATCACGCCGCAGTACGTCCTGTTTTCAAACATCGTCGTCCGGTAATTGGTTTGCACTCCAAGCATCCGCAATTGGGTATTTTTAATGGTTTAGGAACGAAAGGGGCGTCGATTGCGCCCTTTTGGGCAGCGCATTTTTGCCGACATTTGTGTGAAGGGACGCCATTGGATGAGGAGGTAGATGTGCGGGTGTTGATGATTTAATGCTCCGTCCGTAGGGACAAGGCATGCCTTGTCCCTACGGACGGGGAAATGTGTACTATTCGTCAGTACAAATACATTACAAATGACATTCAACATACTAAATAAAACAGACGCGCCGACTGTCAAAGCGACCATTGCCGATTTGCTAATCGTTCAGCGACAAGTACATGGCGTCGAAAGCTCTGTAGAACATATTATAAAAGGCATTGAAAATGCTTTAGACAATGCAATTTTTACAAAAATATTTTATGTAGAAATAGACGAAATTATCTGCGGAGTAGTTTTCGGAAATATAGGCAGCAGCGTCGCCAAAGCAGGAAATTATATCTGGATTAACGAACTTTTTGTGTCTAAAAATTATCGGAGAAAAGGCGTAGCTGCTTTTATGTTGAATGAGCTAATCGCATGGTGTCGAAATCACCACATAAAAGGCATAGAACTCGAAACCACCGTTGATAATGAACCTGCCATTGAGCTGTATCAGAAGTTCAATTTTGTGTTTGACCAATATGCGTTTAGATGTACTCTATTGTTATCGTGATTTAGGATAGTTTAAAAAATGGTACTGTTCGACTAAAGTATGTTTAATGCAAAACGAGCGTTGCAAGGCGAATTTTTGGTTCTTTGACAACTTTTGCAAATTCAATAAAACACTCTTTTCACGCAGAGTTCGCAGAGAACGCAGAGTGCTGATAATCAATTCTCCGCGACCTCTGCGTTCTCCGCGTGAGGCACTATTTGCAAAAAATGTCAAAGAACCGAATTTCTTTCTTGAAAGTGAGTATTTTGGTCATCAAATCTCCGCATTTTACAAAAATATTCGCCTTGCAACTATTCCATACTTTGCTCGAACAGTGCCTAAAAAATAACCTCGTCGAAATGTCTATAGATTGGCATTAATCATTCACCATAAAAAAAGTCTGTACGTACAAAACATCGTTTTGCACGTACAGACTTTTTTTATGGGCTACCCGTTTAAATTTGCCCAAGTCTGATAATCAGTAATTCGCAAAACATTGTCATTCAATGAATTGTGAAAAAAAACTATGAACTATGAACCATGAACCATGAACTATGAACTATGAACCATGAACTATGAACTATGAACTATGAACCATGAACCATGAACTATGAACCATGAACTATGAACTATGAACTATGAACCATGAACCATGAACTATGAACTAATAACCTTTTTATCTTAACTCCTCAATATACTTCGATACTGCCACGATTTCCGCATCCGACAGCAAGCCTTTGAAGGGTGTCATCAAGCCTTTGCCGTGATAGACCTGTGCTACACTTTCTGCCAGAGGCAGCGTGGATTTAGTCAAATCCTTTGCGCCATTGACATTCAGATTGCCGGTAAAACCATGACAGGCAGAGCATACCAGTTTATATTTTTGTTGGGCATCTACGGCAGCAATATCTTTCTTAGAAACACTCGCGATGATTTCCTTCGCTTTTGCAAGTTGCTTCGGCGGGACGGAGGATTCCACAGCATCACCTGCTTCGTCGGATTTAGCCTCTACGGTTTCTTTCTTGGGCGCAGTGGGTACTTTCTTTTTTTCACTTGTTGGCTCGTTGCCTGTACAACCTATCAAAATGCCTATTCCCAATAAGGCGATAAAAAGTATATTTTTTTTCATTATAAAAATTTAAAATAATTTCAAAATTACTACAGTTTCAAAATTAAAAAAGATTCGGAATCTGTTTGACTTTTAACCTCATTTTAAATTAAAAATAATATTCGACTTAAAAAATAATCTACCCAATCGGATTTTCGACAAATAATTATGAGATAAATATCTATTATTTCACATGAAATGATTATTTAAATTTGTTATTAATTTTTTTGTAAATAAATGATTATCAATATTTTGAAGTGATTTAAGGTTTGATGTAGAATATTTGATATGATATTATGTGCGGAAAAGGTAATTATTTGTAATTGAATGACATCGTAATAACTCGCAATATTGTATTGTCAATCGGGGCTAATAGGCTCCGAAACTATTAATTTCAATACAACATTTATTATGCAAAAGACAATTTTTTCGCTTTGTTTGTTGGCACTTTGCGTACTAATTTCATGCAATGAAAGCATCAATATTCAGCCACTTTGCACATCGCTCGATTCAAACCCTGTATGGACTGCCGAAAATTTCAAAACGGGATATACCATACAATTTCCCCCAACTTATGTAGGTGATGGTGCCGCCCAAAATTCAAGTTATTATTTCGACAAGTACGCAAGCGGTAGTGATGTACGCTTTTTCTGGAGACATTGCGGTTTCGCTTTTTGTGATGAGTACGGGCTTGTTCCTTTGACTACATTTCGAGAAACCATAACTACTCTTTCCTCCGAAATTTTCAATACAGGTGGGTACGTCGTCAGAAATGATTTGACGGAATACAAATTATTCTGTGACGATAGCGGCGTATCTGCGGTGTTTTACTACAATACATTGCCCGATGCCGATGGTGCTTTATTTCTCAAAATGGATGATGACCAATACTATGCCGCCGTTTTGATGAATTACAAAAGTACGGCACTGCAAGAGGTAGAAGATATTTTGAAGACTATTCAAATAGGTAATATAGTTCCGCCGTCGATATAGTCAATTTGTGAGCTTATACAAAACCGTCATTTCGTACTTCAGTGTGAAATGACGGTTTTTTTTTAGCGGAAAATGAAATTTATGTAGTTGAATGATTTTGTAGTATTAGCGAATCGCTACTCAAGTCCTGTAGTAAAATTAACACTTGAAGGGATGAAAAACGAAATGAAGATGCGATTCATTGATAGGAAGTATATTTTTTTCATTTTTTTCGATAAAAAAATAATTCGCTCAAATTATTGATTATCAATTATTTATAACGTTTTTTAAAAATAAATTTAAATTTATTTTGAAATAAAAAACAACTACGCAAAAAGACTGCGTACTACATTCGCACCTTTGTATCAGCAACGGAAAACAACATACGTAAAACGATTTTGTAAATCATAATTTGTAGGTGACGATTTGTAAAATTGTTTTACGTTGCGAACTAATTTTTTTCCAAAAACGTATTTAAACCGCACGTAACACAGACATTCTTGTCTGTTTTGTAAACCATGCACAGACAGGAATGTCTGTGTTACGAAAAATCACAGCTATGAAATTTAACGTACTAAAACGCAAACCAAAAGCGACCACCAATTACGAAGGTGCAAAGGCGTACCGTATGTCGCCGGAGATGGAATTATACACTGCGGTGGTGACGGCTTCATTGTCCAATAAATTCTACGAAAAGCAGGAAGATACTCTGAAAAGAATCGTCGAATTGATAGGCAAAACCGACCCGCGATTTGTGGCAAAGCTGGCGATTTATACCCGCGAAAAAATGTACTTGCGCTCTATTCCGATGGTATTGGCGGTAGAATTGGCGAAGGTACATCGCGGCGATAGTTTGGTGAAAGATACCGTCAATCGCGTCATTCAACGTGCAGATGAAATCACGGAAATGTTGGCATATTACCAACTCTCCAATGCGCGTGAAGGCGAGAAAAAACTGAACAAACTCTCTAAGCAAGTGCAGAAAGGTATCGCGGCTTCGTTCAACAAATTTGACGAATATCAATTTGCAAAATACAACCGTCCGTCGGACGTGACGCTCAAAGACGCGCTGTTTTTGACGCACCCAAAAGCGAGTAGCGATGAGCAACAAACCTTGTTCAATAAAATCGTGAATGATGCGCTCGAAGTGCCTTACACTTGGGAAGTAGAACTGTCGCGTTTGGGTCAGGCAAGTTACGAAAGTGACGCTGCAAAAAAAGCAGCTTTTACCGCCAAATGGGAAGAGTTGATTGATAGCGGCAAGTTGGGTTACATGGCATTGATGCGTAATATGCGGAACATTTTGCAAGCCAATGTATCATCATTGCACGCCCGAAAAGTGGCGACCCGACTGGCAGACCCACAACAAGTGAGTCGGTCTAAACAATTGCCTTTCAGATTCTTAGCGGCATATCGCGAGATTCGTCAAGTGGATTCGATGTACACTTCGTACTTCCTGAGCAGCTTGGAAACGGCAGTCAAAGTGAGCGCGGAAAATATCAAAGGCTTTGACCTCAATACACGCGTATTATTAGCGGCGGATGTATCCGGCTCGATGTATAGTCCTGTATCCGCGAAAAGCAAAATTCGCTGCTACGATATTGGTTTGATGTTGAGTATGCTGATGCGCTACCGTTCGGAAAATGTGATTACGGGTATTTTCGGTAACAAATGGAAAGCCGTCAATTTGCCACAAGATAGCATCTTGGCAAATACCGAAAAACTGAACAGCATTGAAGGTTCGGTGGGCTACTCAACGAATGGTCATAAAGTCATCGACTACCTCATCAGCAAATCACATGTGATGGATAAGGTGATGATTTTCACAGACTTGCAGATGTGGGACGCACAAGGCGTCGGTGCTTCGCTGCAAAAGTCATGGAAAACATACAAAGAATCCATCGCACCGAATGCAAAATTGTACCTGTTTGACCTGCAAGGTTATGGCAAAACACCTCTGCGTATCAATGACAATGATGTGTTCTTGATTGCAGGTTGGTCAGATAAGATTTTTGACGTACTGGCAGCTATCGAAAGCGGTAGCAATGCCTTGAAAGAGATTAATAAAATTAATGTGTAGTCCATAGTCGGCAGTCCATAGTCCATAGTCAAACGCGAGACTTTCGTGTAGCGATGGATAGTGGACTGTCGCAATGGACTAAAGATAAAGGGTGTCGTAGATATAGTCTTACTTCGATTTAGGTTCGTGAGATGTCGGTTCGAATCCGGCTTCCGGGGGCAAACCGGAATGGTCTAAATGGTTAGGACGCATTACGTCAGACTTTTCGACTTGTTACCCCTTTTTATAGTAAAATCCCAAGCACCAAATCCCAAATTCCAAGTGAGCATATTTTATTGAATTGGAATTTGTTTTTTGGAATTTGGAATTTACAAAAAGCAGTGTCGTAGAATAGTCATACTTCGATTCTAATCGCGGGGTTGTCGGTTCGAGTCCGACCGGAGACGCAAATTTTTAACACACGTCTCCGTAGCTTAAAGGTAGAGCACGTTCAGGCTTTTCGATTTGTTACCTGTTTTTTATTTAATTGATAATCAATACTTTAAACCTATAAGGTTTTCAAAACCTTATAGGTTTGAGCTACCCCGAAAATAAAGACATTGAAAAGGTGTCGTTAGAGTAGCCTTACTTCGTTTGGTGAAAACTGCCGCAAGGCAGATGGGTTCGACTCCCTTTATCGGTTGCTCGTTAGTTGCCCTTTTCAACAATTTATAAATTCCAAAAGACAAAACCCAAATCCCAATTACACAGTTCCGACTCACTTGGAGTTTGGTGCTTGGAATTTGGAATTTTAAAAAAAACAATAGTGTCGTAGATAAGTCTTACTTCGGTAGAGCGTCGGTTTCAAAGACCGAAGGCTGTTGGTTCAAGTCCAACCTCGCGGGTTTGCTTGCGGGTAGCTTAATTTTAACGGACTTTTCGTCCTTTTACCTATTGTTTTTGTTTTTTGAAAATATAAAAATACGCACAATACGGATGTCGTGGAATATGCCTTACTTCGCTTCCAACGACTGATTATACAGGCTGTTCATTAGTTACTCTTTATTGTGTTTTAGTTGATAGTTCGCAGTGCATAGTTCATGGTTTGGAGAAAATTTGAACTTGATACTTGCGCTTGAACTTGAACTTATCACAGCAATGTAGCTCAATCTGGCAGAGCAGTGGTCTCCAAAACCAAAGGTTGTAGGTTCGATCCCTACCGTTGCTGCAAAGCAGATACGTATTACAGACATTTATATCTGTAATACTTCTGTGGCACAGACAGGAATGTCCGTGTTACGTAAATCATAAAAAGGTGTCGTAAAATAACCTTACTTCGATTTTACTGATATATGTTTAAAATTCGCGGTTCCCCCGAAATCTCAACACCCTGTTAATGCAATATATCTCAAAAGACATTACATAATATAGTTCTCCAAAATACTACGAAGTGATTGCCCGAATAACACGACTTTTATTTAATAACAATCTTAATTTATTTGGTTGTTTGCCTTTTACCCTTTTTATGATTTACGTCATACAGACAGGAATGTCTGTGTTACGATAATCACATTCAATGCCACAGATGTCGTAGAATTGAAATACTTCGCAACCAATAGCACAGAGGGCTAACCGATGAAACAAGCGGTTCCGGGTTGGATTCCCGGCTTATGCAAGCCTCGTTCTTCAATTCGTTTTTACTCTGGGTGTTGAATGTGGTTTTTACCGTCTAAAAAAATGTATTGTTCATCAAGGTAGTTGACACTTTTACATCTCAAGTCAATTAATGTAAAATGTAAAAGTTGTAGGAGGGGGCGATTCGTTTTTGTACCCACTAATATTTTTGATTATCAATATTTTACGAATTTTAAATTAACTTGACGATATTACATTTTAAAAAATAATAATGTATTTGTGTTTAGGATGGAATATTTTTTCCGAATTTGGGCTAAAACTCGTCTGACATTTAAACTTTGTCGGAAAATATGAGTTCATCGGTAGATTTTGAAAATGTCTGACGAGTTTTAGCCCAAATTCAAGCCCAATGCCATCCATTATTGAATAAAAATTAAAAATGAGCATGGGTACAAAAACGAATCGCACCCGTTGTAGGACGCGAGACGTTTCTATTTTGTTGATTTTTAATTTTTTAAAAAATAAAAAAACGAAAATGTATTGTACACGTACTACATCCCAATAGTTATCGGATATGCGTCAGGTTTAAATATATTCAACTTGTATTTAATTGATTAACAATAATTTACAAAGAATATTGAAATTAGAACGGGAATTAATCTCCCCCTTTGGAGGGGGTTGGGGGGTGGAAAAACAGCCGAAAGTCCACCCCC
>CALHBW010000104.1 GCA_937930625.1 uncultured Saprospiraceae bacterium
GCAGATTATATTCGACATAATCGACATCAATTGACGCTAGATTTGAAGGAAAATACGCGATTCGGTCAGCGAGATTTCGACAAAACGAATCCACCTGAAATACTTGACCGACAGGAGTTTAGGGAAATACCGACGGTCAAAAAATTGAAGGATAAAGCCTATCGTCAATTTGGCAGTTCGGGGTCGGGCAATCACTTTGTAGAGTTTGGTGTGGTGGAAATTACCGAGCCGGATAATGACTTGGGATTAGAACCGAAATCGTACTTGGCACTACTCTCTCATTCCGGGTCGCGAGGCTTAGGGGCAAGTATCGCACAGACCTATACCCACATTGCAAAAGAGCAGTGCCGACTACCGCGTGAGGCACAACACTTAGCATGGTTGAGTCTTGACACGGAAGCGGGAATGGAGTATTGGCTGGCAATGAATCTGGCAGGAGATTATGCCTCGGCTTGTCACCATGAAATTCATCGGAAATTGTCGCTGGCATTGGGCGATGAATCGATTGCGCGGGTCGAAAATCATCATAATTTCGCATGGAAAGAGACGCTACCGGATGGCAAAGAAGTCGTCGTGCATCGCAAAGGCGCGACACCCGCAAGCAAGGGCGAACTCGGCGTGATTCCGGGCTCGATGACGGCACCGGGATTTATCGTGCGAGGTAAAGGGAACGCAATGTCGCTCAATTCGGCTTCGCATGGTGCAGGTCGGCAGATGTCGCGCACGAAGGCAAAGGCTTCATTTACAGGGAAAAATATGAAAGAAGCCCTCCGCAGAGCAGGTGTGAAACTTATCGGTGGCGGTATCGACGAAATTCCAATGGCATATAAAGACATTCACAAAGTCATGGCAGCACAGACGGATTTGGTGGATGTGTTGGGGACGTTTTTACCGAAAATTGTCAGGATGGATAGGTGAGAAAGTTCAAGTTCAAGTATCAAGCGAAAGTTCAAAAATATTTCGCTGCGCGAAATAAAATCATCACAAAAAAAGCCTTTTCCAAAACGGAAAAGGCTTTTTTATCTTCATATTCAAAACGTTTTCAAGTAAAAAATTGAACTTGATACTTGAACTTACGCTTGAACTTCATTATTTATACTTACGTTTCTTTTTCTTCTGGTAACGTTTCGGGAATTGGTGTCCACCGGTATTATCATTGCCTTGCGGGCCACCCACGCGGGTCATCGCACAACGGAAACCAAGCGTTTTAGAAGAACGGTCTTCGTCGAGGAAACGACGATTGCCCGGTGCCATGTAGTAGGCGCGGTCTGCCCACGAACCACCTTTGATTACACGCGCTTTGTCACTGATGAGGGTAGAGACACCGTAGTTGTAGAATACTTCTGATTCTTTATCACCATCCAAGTAATCGACTACGTTGGCACGGCGATAATTGAGTCGCTCGGCAACTTGCTCATCGCGGATAGGCTCATAACGGATGCGTCCGAGACTGTCTTTTTCGACAGGCTTGCCTTCTTCATCCAATACTTTTTGTTGGAAGATATGACCACGGAATGGGTTGAGGTCGTGATTTTCAGAATCTTCTAATGCTACACTCGTCAAGGGACGATAGACATCCAAAACCCATTCACTGACATTACCGCCCATATTGAATAAACCAAAATCATTGGGCATATAAGAACGAACTGGCGCAGTAATGTGAGCATTATCATTGAGTTTACCTGCCATACCCATGTAGTCACCACGACCACGTTTGAAGTTGGCAAGCATCTCGCCCTGATATTTACCACGACGCTGATAACGCATACTCGTACCATCCCACGGATAGAGTCGGCGGTCAGAGATACGCTCGTCTTTCATGGCTTGTTTGCCTTGCAAAGAAACGGCGGCATACTCCCATTCAGCCTCCGTAGGCAAACGGTAAGACGGCACCAAAATACCATCTTCAAAACGCACAGGACGCTCACCGCCGGTACGCCAATCTTTCATACCTTTATTCATGCTGCCTTCGTACTGACCAACAAGGTATGCTTCTGTATTAAAGTTGTCCTCATCTTTTTGTTCGGAATTCGGATTGAGAATACCCTTACGAATGAGTAACATTTCGTTGACGCGGTCGGTACGCCATTTAGCGTAATCATTGGCTTGCAACCAAGTGACACCAACGACCGGATAAGAGTTATAAGATGGGTGACGGAAGTAAGTCTCGACAAATGGCTCATTGAAAGCCAACTCCTCACGCCATACAAGGGTATCGGGCAAAGCTTTGAGCAATACCTCCGGGTACGATTCGCTAAATACACGCTGCAACCACCACATATACTCGCGGTAGTCGATATTGGCAACTTCTGTTTCGTCCATATAAAATGAAGAAACTGTCACACGACGCGGAATGTTGTTGTAACGAAACATCACGTCTTGGTCAACGACCCCCATTGTAAATGTACCGCCTTCGACAAGTACAAGGTTGGGACCTTCTTGTTGTCCCTCATATTCTAACTTCTCAAAGCCACCCCATTCGGTATCGTTATAATTCCAACCGGTAGTCTCGGAAGTTTCTTTCGCTTTTTTACAAGAATCAAAAACCAGTAGCGCAAGCACCGCAAATGCCGCTACTTTAAGAAATTGTTTCATAAAATTAATTATGTTTTAAATTAATTGATAATGGATAATTGAGAATTGATAACGCACATCATTCTCCACTACTAACCAATTATGTTTTTATATTTGAAAATGGCAAATCTTATTATTTAATTGAGAATGGATAATGTATAATTGATAGCGCATATAATTATCAATTATACATTTTCAATTATCAATTACCTAAATAGGTCTAAGCAATTATTATAATCCACGCCGCGTTTCTCGAAATTTAATATTACGGAAACCTCGTGACCGCCGCCTGTGCGACTGCTAAGTTGGGATAATGTGAGGTCGTAACTATATCCGACCTTAACTATATTTTGTTGAAAACCAACAAGTAATATCGCTGCATCGACATTGCTCCAAGCATTTCTATACCACAGTCCGCCAAATATACTTCCTGCCTGTGCATACGCGCCTACATTGACTTGTCCGAAATCCGCTTGTCGGGCAAACAGGATATTCGGTGATATAAACGTGCGCCGTCCGTTTTTATTGCTTTCTGAAAGGGCGATTTCCGCGCCTGCATGTACAGAATACAAAACGGGACGTTGAGCAAAATCCGTTTCAAAATTCAATTGATTTTCGTCGGGGGCATTGAGGTGTTTTATAGCAACTCCGGCGTAAAATATAGGGGAATATGCCAAAACTCCCGCCGCAAAATCAGGATAATAACGTGACAGGTTATCCGGGCGTGTTTCTTCTGTTGGAAATGGATTGCCTGAACCGTCGGTAGCTCCCGTCAAAGGGTCGATTTGGTCAAGAAACAATAATTTGTCCCAATCCAACCTTCGTTGCACAAATCCTGCCTCTAAACCACCGCGAAGATAAAAATCTCCTTCAATACGAAGGTCATAAGCATACGAAAAATCAATTCTGTTCGTTGTGTAGATACCGCCGCCTTCTGCGTCGGATATGATATTGACCCCGATGCCGCTATTGACCTTATCAAAGTATTGGTCGTAAGCTACTGCGTAAGTAATGTACGCATTGGGTATCGCGGGCCACTGATTTCTATAATTTAGACTGACACGCGGCGCATGGGTCAAGCCTGTCAAAGCAGGATTCAACTCCATCGGTGCCGCAAAAAACTGACTAAACACCACATCTTGTGCCGACATTTGAAATGACAAGCAAAGTAAAATGAATGATGTGATGTGTCGCATATAAGTTTATCGTAACACAGACATTCCTGTCTGTGCTTGGTGGTACAGACAAGAATGTCTGTGTTACGTAATCCAAAAGACAAAATATGTGTTTTTATTACAGTCAAAAGGTATTCCAAAAAAATTAGACGTAAATTTACTTGAAATAACTACGTTTAACTGCATAAAAATTGTGTCCTTAACAAAATATTAATTTTGAATGAGTGAATTTTGAATGAATGAATAATAATGCTACAATGTTATTAACGCATTGCATCATTATCATATTAAAAATATTCATTCATTCAAAATTCACTCATTCACTCATTGTACTAATTATGATAAGAATATTTCTGTTATCCTTTGCACTTTTGCTATCGGCTGCGATGTATGCTACCGAGCCGTTTACGATATTGGTGACACCTGAATGGGAAGATACACCCCACACCTTCCAAATTTTTCCGGGCAAAACTGTCGAAATCTTACATTTTGAGGGAGCAGACTTTGCGCCCAAGCATCCTACCTTGCCGAGTTTTGTACACAAATTTCCTTTGACTTCTGACGGTACATTGCAAGTCACCTTACAAAATGCTCAATATGAGCGTGTGGACAAAAAAGCGCATGAAGACGATATTTTTATTGAAGAAAATATTCAAATACATGCACACGTCAATATAGCGCGTGGACAAGCTATCGGAACGATTGAGTTGGTGCCTTTGCGTCGTGCGGGTGCGGGTTTTGAGCGTTTGGTTTCGGGTGAATTACAGGTAAATCACCTACCTTCAAGTACACTCAAAAACGGCTCACCTGATAATACGACAGTTTCCAAATTAAGTTCCGGCGATATATATAAAATTGCCGTCAGCGAAGCGGGTGTATATAAGATTGATGCAAATTTTCTGACGGATGAATTAGGTTTGAATTTGAGTGATATTAATTCGGCACGTATTCAATTACTGGGCAATGGCGGCACACCGCTTCCCGAAATTGTTGGTGATTTCCGTCATGATGATGTCTATGAAAATGCCATTTATGTGAGTAGCGGTGACGGAAATTTTGGCTCGGATGATTTCATTTTATTTTACGCGACAGGTCCGCATCCGACCACATTTAATGAAAATACAGAACAATTTGGTGTTACAAAAAATTTGTATTCAGACGAAAGTTATTATTTCCTGAAAATAAATGCGTCTGAAAACGGAAAACGTATTGAAAATCAAGCATCTATCAGTAATGCAAGCTATACTACCGACAGTTATGATGCAGTGATTCATATGGAAGATGAAGCGATGAATTTGTTGGATTATTTTCAATCTACCCACCCAAGCGGCAGAGAATGGTATGGCGACCATTTTAAATTTGTCGATGAAAAAGAATATGATTTTTCTTTTGAAAACCTTATCACAAACGAGCCTGTACAGGTGCGTAGCCGACTCGTCGGACGCTCCGTAAATGATGGCGCACACCGCTTTACAATTTCTTATAATGGCAGCACCGTTGCCACTGCCAATATGGGCAATACAGGCGGTAGCGGTGTGAGTGTTTTTGGAGCGATTCGAAATATTAATAGTACGCTCAATGCTACGGGAAATAATATTACACTAAAACTTGACTATACTCGCCCAACGAGTGCAGAAGGATGGCTTGATTATATCACTTTGCAAGGCAGATGTAATTTGCGTTACACAGGTAATCCATTGGTTTTCAGAGATTCGCGTAGCGTAGGAGAAAGTGTTTCAAATTTCAATATAGCTAATGCCAATAATAGTGTCGAAGTCTGGAATGTAAGTGATGCCTTAGACCCGACCCGCCAAGATTATAATCTGACCGGTACTCAACTTGCTTTTAGTACAAATACAGAAACCCTCCAAACCTTTGTTATTTTTGAAGAAAATAAATTAACTGCGCCTGTTTTTGTTGAAAAAATTCAAAATCAAAATTTGCATGGTATCACGACCTCGCCGGATATGCTCGTCGTGTATGCCCCCGAACTTGAGTCTGCGGTAAATCGCTACGTTGACCATCGTACAAACCATAGCAATATTACGATAGAAGCAGTGCCGGTCTATCAAATTTATAATGAATTTGGTTCGGGTTCGGCAGATGTAACTGCTATTCGGGATTTTGTAAAAATGTTGTACGCGCGTTCTACTTCGATGGATTCGTTGAAGTATTTACTGATGTTTGGTGATGGTGTTTTTGACCATAAAAATAATAACGAAAGCAGCTCTTATATCAACCTTGTTCCCGTTTATGAAACCGTTGAGTCGCTTGACCCAATCAGAAGTTATCCTTCAGACGATTTTTTCGCTTTAATGGACGATAATGAAGGAAATATCACAAGTGGTATGTTGGATATTGCGGCAGGGCGTTTTCCGGTAAAAAATCTTACAGAAGCCGACCAAATGGTCGATAAAGTTATTCGATACGAAACCGACCCAAGCTCTTTCGGCGATTGGCGCAACCGCGTATTATTTAATGCCGATGACGAAGATGGTAATCTGCATTTGAGAGATGCCGATACCGTAGCCGCAAGACTCGGACGCGCCTACAAAGACCTGAATGTCAACAAAATATATTTTGATGCTTTCCAACAAATAGCCGGACCGCAAGGCAATCGTTTCCCTCGTGCTACGGAGGAAATCAATAATAATATGTTCAAAGGAAATCTGGTGGTCAACTATACCGGACATGGCGGTAGCAATGGTTGGGCACAAGAATTTGTACTGCGTCAAGATGATATGGATTCGTGGACAAATGCCACAAAATTGCCCCTTTTTGTGACAGCTACCTGCGAATTTGCGCCCTACGATGATGTGGGCAATAATACTGCCGGAGAGCAAATTGTCCTCAATCCTAATGGTGGTGCTGTGGCAACTTACACCACCGTACGCGCCGTCTATGCCAATGCAAATTTCCAACTTTCTAAGGCGGTTTTTAGTAATCTTTTTAAGCCTGTAAATGGTGAAATTCCGGCAATCGGTGAGATACTTCGTGTAGCGAAAAATACGAGTAATGCTGCGGTGGAAAATTCCCGCAAATTTGCTTTACTCGGCGACCCTTCTATGAGATTGGCACGACCTCAATTCGATATTGCCACTACAAAAATCAATGAGCAAATTGTCTCTGAAACGGATACGGTACGCGCCTTACAAGAAGTTACTGTGGAGGGTTATATAAAGCATCCGAATGGCAGTATTTTGACGGATTTCAATGGTATTCTTTATCCAACGGTATATGATAAAGCGCAACTCGTCACGACACTCGCCAATGACGAAGGCAGCAATCCCGCACAATTTAGATTGCAGCAAAATGTAATATTTAAAGGTCGGGCAAGCGTGACGAATGGCGAGTTTAAATTTACTTTCGTAGTGCCGAGTGATATTGATTTTAGTTTTGGGAATGGAAAAATCAGTTATTATGCAGATGATGGTGTGTCGCGGGATGCGGCAGGGTATTACAACGGCTTTATTATTGGTGGTTCGGCTGATGGTATTACCGACGAACAACCACCTGTGGTAGAAGTATTTATGAATGATGAAAATTTTGCTTTCGGTGGAATAACAGATGCGAATCCGACTTTATTGGTGAAACTTTCGGATGACTTAGGCATCAATACGGCAGGTGCAGGTATCGGGCATGATTTGACGGGAAATTTGGATGATAATACTTCGCAAACTTATATTCTGAATGATTTTTATGAATCTGAATTGGATAATCCGCGTAAGGGTGAGGTGCGCTATCCACTGAATGATATTGCCGAAGGACGGCATATCGTAAAAGTGAAGGCTTGGGATGTATCGAATAATTCTGCGGAAGGTTATACGGAATTTGTGGTGGCGCGAGGTGCAGAAGTGGCTTTGTCGCATGTTTTGAATTATCCAAACCCATTCACGACAAATACTTCGTTTGAATTTGAACATAATCTTGCCGGACAACCACTTGATGTGATGGTGCAAATTTTTACGGTTTCAGGGCAGTTGGTGAAAACGATTAATGAAAATATTACGCCGACAGGCTATCGTGTACGAGGTATCACTTGGGATGGCACAGATGATTTTGGCGAACGCATCGGTAGAGGCGTTTATGTGTATCGTGTGAGTGTACAAGCAGATACAGACGAACAGGTGAGCGCGAAGAGTGAGTTTGAGAAGTTGGTGATTTTGAAATGAAAATTTGAAATGAAAATTTGAAATGAAAATGTGTTTGTCAATTTTGTCCTTTGAATGGGGTTATAAAAAACGCTAATAATCAAAGCGGCTATCCGTCTAACTTTGCCTAAAATGAATACTCGTCAGACGAATCCCTTTATTCAGTGCGAATATTTTATGAGACAAATCACTACATTCACAAAAACCTTCGTCAGACGAGTGCGCCCCGCAACTTGAGTTCGGCAATGTTAGAAGGATAGCCATCAAAGCCTTATACAAAGTTCAAAAATCTAAAAAAATGATACCCATTTTATTGTGGGATTTTTTTCAAAAGATAAAATTGGCGAATAGATTTTTATTTTCATTGTTATTTTCATTTTCATTGCCACTGTCCACCATCTACCGTTCAAAAAAGTTAATTTTTTTAACACCCATTAAAATAAAAAAATACCTGTGTCGTTAATAGTGAGTTATTGCGACATATACAACGCAATTCACAAATTTTTAGGAGTTCAAACATCAACTTAGTTTTGTGAACGATATTAGAGCATGTTTAAATTTTTTCTGCCTGACAACCAATATCTTATGAACTTGACTTCACATCAAATCGGTCACTTATCCCGATAAACTGCCTCTTTGATGCCTCGTCAAAACCATAAGCTATTGATTATCAGTTTGAAAAAATTTAAACATGCTCCTAAGAAATAAGGCAAAAAGTCGCAACTAAATCAAAAATGTTGCGTAACAAATTGCAAAGCAATAAAATCCTAAATTCCATACCGATAACTATCGGTATCGGTATCAGGAAAACTCCAATTTTAAGATACATTTTATAAATCTCATTCAATTGGAATTTGGAATTTGTTTTTTGGAATTTTTCAATAATCATTGTCTATATTTGCGTTCCACGAAACAAAAGCACTATCAAAATGATGAAAAATCTTATTATGAGGATGAGCCTTGTTGTGGCTTTCTTCGCGTTTATATCTACCTATTCAAACGCCCAAATTAATGTGTGTAACGAGCAAGGGGTCAATCCGGTAACCGGAAACCCCTGTACAAATACTATCGTTACTTCTGTTCCGTTTTTACGAATTATTCCTGATGCACGTAGTGGTGCGATGGGCGATGTTGGTATCGCTATTTCTCCCGATGCCAACGCTATGCACTTCAACACCTCTAAACTGGCATTTGCTGACCAAGAATTGGGAATTTCTGCAACTTATACGCCGTGGCTTCGCGCTTTGGGCTTGCAGGATGTTTACTTGGCATATCTTTCAGGCTACCGCAAGTTAGATGATTTGCAAACTGTTGGTGTAGGACTGCGTTATTTTTCCTTAGGTGTGATTCAATTTACGGATGAAAACGGTCAACCACTCGGTACTGACCGTCCGAACGAATTTGAATTATCATTGGCATATAGCCGTAAATTGAGCGAAAAGTTTTCAGCAGGTTTGGCGATGAAGTATATTTATTCGCGCCTTGCCAGTGGTCAAGTCGTTGAAGATGAAACCATTACACCGGGTAATGCCTTTGCGGGTGATTTGTCATTCACTTATCTTACGCCGCTTGAGATTGGAGGAGTTGACTCGCGTTTGATGGTTGGTACTTCTATTTCCAATTTGGGTACAAAAATTTCCTACACACAATCTGCTAACAGAGATTATATTCCGACGAATCTGGGTATCGGCGTAGGTTGGGAGTACGATATAGATGATTTTAATTCCATTAATGTTGCGATAGATATCAATCGTCTGTTGGTGCCTACGCCTCCGGGTGGCGACCCGTTTAGCCCGGAAAATAATAATTCCGGTGACCCGGATGTGCCTGATTATAAAGAACAATCCGTTATTGCAGCTGCTTTGAGTTCATTTAGTGATGCACCGGGTGGATTTGGGGAAGAGATGCGCGAAAATACTTATTCTATTGGTGCAGAGTACTGGTATGATAAGCAATTTGCAGTGCGCGTAGGTCACTTCAATGAGAACAGATTTAAAGGTAATCGTAAGTTTTTCACCGTTGGTTTGGGTTTGAAATACAACATCTTCGGCTTGAATTTCTCTTACCTCGTACCAACGACAAATCAACGTAATCCATTGGATAATACATTGCGTTTTTCTCTGTTGTTTGATTTTGGAGCATTTGAAGGTGCTGAGAGATAGAAAGTTTAAGATTAAGTTTAAGTCGAAGTCGAAGTCGAAGTTTAAATTTTACCTTGCTTCGCAACTTTTATAAAATATTGAAGCGTGTTTGTCTGTGGACAAACACGCTTTTTATTTTGTATCACAAAAATAAACACTCGTATTACCGACTATCAACTATCAACTATCGACTATCAACTATGGACTAAAACTCCTACCTTTGCGCTATGCAGATATTATCCGTTTCGTCCGGTTGGACTTTGTTTCTAAAATTGGTATTCCCCATAGTATGGACGACTTTTTTCGGGACTTTTGTAGGAGTCATTTTATTTTCTGAAGATGGCGCGTACCTTATCGCAGGTGGCATGATTACGCCTATGCTGGCAAAAGCAATTGCTTTAACCTTTTTGTTGGTTGGCTTTGCGTTATTTTATTGGTTATTTATGCGCCTCAAACGAGTGGACGTCGATAATGATTTTTTGTATGTCACCAATTATTTTAAAGCTCGTCGCTATCCATATCATAACATCGAAAAAATGGTGGAAAACCAATATTTGATGTTTCGTCCTGTGAGGGTATATTTTAAAGAAGCAGGTACTTTCGGTAAGAAAATTACATTTTTATCGAGCAAGGAATTTCGGGGCTTTTTGGACAATCGCTCTGATATAGCGCGATTGGTAGAGAAAAGAGATTTCGTAGAGGAATAAAAAAAGCCCTCCAAAACGGAAGGCTTTCTGAATATTATAGTGTCGTAACCCGTTATTCGTTTTTTAACTATTTAATAATCAATAACTTACTATAATTTTTAATTATCAATGAATTGCGAATTAAACCAATAGTGCCATTTTTATTCGGCATCTTTTTCATCGTTTACGACTTCTTCTACTTTCTTAGCGACATCTTCTGCCGTTTCGTATTTCACCGGTTCTTCTGCAACTTCAGCAAGTTCTTCTGTCTTTTCTGCAACTTCGTTTTTGGCTTCGTCCACTACTTCGGCTACTTCCTCTTTTGCTGCTTCGACTTTTTCTTTTGCTGCTGCTACTTTTGTTTCAGCTTCTTTAACCGTCGGGATTTCTATGGTTTCTGCAACTTCAATAGGAGCTTCCACTTTAGCTACGTCAGCCGGAACTTCAACTGCCTTAGCAACTTCTGCCGGAACTTCTACCGTCTTTGCAACTTCTGCGGGAGCTTCTTCAACTGCCTTAGCAACTTCTGCCGGAACTTCTACCGTCTTTGCCACGTCAGCAGGGACTTCTACCGTTGCGGTATCAGTCGCATCCGCTGCAATTTTCGTTTTATCTCCTTTATTATCAGCACTTTCTACGGGAGGCTTTTCTGCTTTTGCCTTTGCTTTTTCTTCGGCTCTGGCAGCCCGTTCTTCCATGCGACGTTTAGCATCCGCGAGTTTTTTCTCCACTTCTTCGCGGGTTTTGTGCATATTTTTGAGCTTATCTTCTTTTGATTTGAAACGACTTCGGATGATGTTGATTTTTGCATCCAGCAGTTGAGATTCCAGTTGACCAATACTAGTGCTGTCCTTCTTGCGTTCTTGTGCGGTAAGGTCTTCTTTATCTCGTCTTATTGAACGCTCCATTTTGGAGATAGCTTCCATCAGCCCCGTCAAACGATGCTGATGACGGTCAACCGGCGAATTACCACCGCCACCACCACCTGCCGATGGTCCGAAACGACGTTCTTTGACTGCTTTGAATGCTCCGTCGATTTTCGGCCACAGCTTCGCTCTATCTTCGCGGGTAAGCTGTGTTGAGC
This sequence comes from uncultured Saprospiraceae bacterium, assembly GCA_937930625.1. Taxonomy (GTDB): domain Bacteria; phylum Bacteroidota; class Bacteroidia; order Chitinophagales; family Saprospiraceae; genus JAHDEO01. The sequence goes on from CALHBW010000104.1 coordinate 11,812, forward strand.
GGAACTCGCGTTGTATGGATTTCAGTTCTTCAAATACCAAATGTAGCATTTCGCCCTTCTGAATCCGTACATTGACTTCTTCCAACGATTTATTGAATTTATCGTATGTAGATGCCGAATTTGCCTGAAATTCAGCTTCTTGTGCAGAGCGTAAATCTTTTAAATAAGAGAAAAGCGAGTTGACTTGGCGTTTGAGCGAATTGGCGTGGTCGCGGGCAAGGTTATTTTCCTGCATTTGCTCACGCACTTTATCCCAAAATACCTTGAGTTCATCCCATTTTTCGGAAGAGTAACTTTCTGTACCTTCGATTTTCTCGCGTAGTTCGGTTAGCTCTATTTGATACACTTCGTTGAGCTTGGAAGATAAAACCACGAAATGCCACTCGGTTTTAGCTCTTTCAATAAGTTCGTCTTTTTCTGGAAATACATTTTCCGGTAGTAATCTGCCGGTAGCCGACAGTTCACCTTCGTGGTGATTATAACCGCTTTCAGGAAACGCCATTTCTTTACCTTCCCGCCACTCGTAGAGTAGTTGTTTGTGTAGATCATTGGTTGCATTTTCTCCATGGAATGTCCAGACATCCACTTGGTTGTCTTCTGCTCTCAATTGAATCGCCATCAAGACTTTTTGTTCTTGATCATCCTTACCCCATAATACCAATTTCGTTTTCATAACAATCGTTTAGTAAGTTCAAGCTCAAGCAAGTTCCATATTTTGTTTTTGAATTTTAGACAGCCTTCTACAAAATTTGACTTAAACTCAACCATATACTTATCATTGAAAAATAACTTTTTCTCTGTATGATGCTCTTCGCGAAGTCGCTAAATTACGTTAATTCATTTATTTGAAAAAATTATTTCGATGATGTCATTTTTTTTGTTAACTCACAGAAAGATATTGTGTACGTTTTTTAGCTAATAAATAAAACACAATTATATCGTAATTAGTTAGTTTTAGGATATTTAAATAATCTAACTAATTACAATGCAATTCGTTCTGAAAGGTAAGAAAAAGAAAAAATTGTTTTATTAAAAGGAGAGAAAATCTCATCAATTTTCTACTTCTAAGCCAAAAGCGCGGCGTTTTTTACCTATTGACTGTATGCGTTCTTTGAGTCCGCTTGCCTCTTGAATTTCGCGAAGCGTAAAATATAGCAGTCCCATTCCGATGACATAAAGTGAAAGTGTTACATTGAGAATGAATATGGTGAGAAATGCCGTAACCCACCTTGCAATAGTTTGAATGGTGGTTTGTTCGGCATCAAATAGCATTTGTACCATTTCAAAATAAAACCAAATCGCGCCTGTATTGAGCATCATAAATAAACCAAAACCCACGAGTGAAACTATCAGGAAAATACCATACATTTTCCCCCAACCATTGCCCAGTAAATAAAAAGTACGTCCAATAGCCGAAAAGGGATTGAGTCGTTCTTTTGCCATCACAAAAAGGTATAAACCACCTATCGGAAACAGCCCGAAAGCAACTAACCAACCCAAGCCTTCGGGAAGAAAAAAGACGGCATTGAGTAGCAAAGCAAGTGGGAGAACTTTCAAGATATTTCGGAGAAAAAAGTCGCCAATTTCGCGCCAATACATCTTGTCGTATCGAGGTCTGTCTTCTGTCTCACCGACCATTAAATAATTGATAATCAGCAAAATAAGTATTAGCCAACCCGTATTTAAAACAAACATCATTTGAACGGAATAATCGAACATTTCGCTCAATTGCTGTGCGGTAGCAGAAATAGCAAGTGCCACAAAAACCCAACTACCACCCATGTATCGAGATGCCGTAAATATATCCAAAAAGTCATTATCCATCAAAAAATAACCAACTCCACAATATACCACCGAAAATATCAGCGAAGCAATAATAATCACCCTCAAATATCGCTTAAAAAATGCAAAAGTCTCTTTAAAAATCTCCCCGACAGTCAGGATTTTTTTGTAGTTCATAGGTTCGGTGCGTGTCGGGGGAAGTTTTTCATCTTCCAGTTTTTCGTCAAATGCACCCGAACGCGCCAATTGCCAGGGATACAAGGCAAAATATCCGAGAATAAACAAGGCAGAAAAAATAATAATTGCCAATCGCAACACATCAGGTGTGTCCGTGTGTCGTGTGAGGAAGCCTTCAAAAAATCCCGCCAAAATCGTAAGCGGCACTACGCCCATAAGGATTTTCAAGCCGCGCCGCGCTGAGATTTGAAAGGCTTGTAGCCGCGAATATGTACCCGGAAATATCAAGCCTTTGCCCAAAACTAAACCCGCCGCCGATGCAATAATGATGGTCGAAATCTCAATCGTACCATGTATCCAAACTGTCAAAAAAGATTCCCAAAACACGCCTTTTTCTACGAAAAAGAATTGGAATGCACCAATCATAATCGCATTATAAATCAGTACACCCAGCGTACCGATACCCGCAAAAATCCCCGATACAAATGCCAGGAAATCAACCTGCAAATTATTGAGCGTGATACGCAAAAACATATCGACCTCATTCTGCTGTTTATAGACCGCCATCGGGTCATTTTTGTCGATATTTTTCTCTGTCATATCCACATAGCTATCCCCCAAAATCGAGCGCGGAAACTCAATATCCATCGCACACGACAACATCCCAATCCCAAACGCCAACCAAAATACCGCAAACGCAATCAAAAATTCCCGACGTGCCTCCCACACCACCTGCGGCAGTTCGCGCGTCCAGAAATGTACGAAGCGATTTTTGCGTTTTCGATTTTTATAAATACTATGGAATAGGCTCTGTGCCAAGCCGTTAAGGTAGTACCGCACCGAGCGATTCGGATAAAATGTACGAGAGTACGAAAGGTCGTCCGTAATCTCTACGAAGAGTTTGTTGAGGCGGTCCGGGTCTTTATCTTTGGTCTTTAATAAAGTCTCAAATTCCGTCCACTTCTCTTTATTTTGCTCTATGAATTTTGTTTCGCGCATGTTGGTGTTGTGGTGTTATTGGGTTGTTGTTTTTATTTGTAAACATGGAAAAAACTAAGTGTTAATACCTTCCTCTTGGAAGAATTGTTCGAGTCGCGTATCAGCAGTTTTGGCTAAATCAATTTGATGTTTTACGGCAAGGACAGAAGCTAATTGTATCGAATCAAGCGTTCGCAGTCCGGCAGTACCGTATTTTTGAGTTATTAAGTCATTTGCATTTTGGAGTATGTTTGTCGTCGTTTCGATAAACGTATATTTGTCGATATCACTCTCAAATACCACTTGCAACAAATCAGTATCTTCTTCTTTTAATTCTCCCGTTCTTACTTTTTTCCAAACAGTAGAACTGAACTCAATTTTACTAATTTCAGACAAAAAAATAGCCTCTATATCATTGTTAATCAAAACATTCGCAATGATATGGCTATCGCTTTCCCGAAAGTAAAGCTTGAATAATGAGGAAGTATCTAGAAAGATTTTCATTCGCCACGGCGTTCTTTTATAACTTCCTCCGAAAGAGAAAAATTATACTTTTCTAATTGCTTTTGACTCTTTTCAAATGAAAAATCTTCATAACGCAGTCGCTTTTTAGGCTGTTCTTTTTCAAGAAAAGTAACGATAACCTTCACTGGTTTATCATAGTTTAAGGATTGTTCTAACGTCACTACGCCATCCTCATACACACCTTCTAATGAAATCATAATTTTTTAAATTTTAATCAAATATCGCTTAAATTTTGGAGAAAATCAAAGTTTTGCAGCTGACTTATTTATTTTTTCAAATGGCAAAATTCTAATTCTGCGTAGATTTCTTCAAACTCAATATCCCACAAATTATTTTGTTGTAAAAATTCGATTAATTTGGGTGTTTCATCTTCTTCGAGAATGACGGTGGAGACGAGGGCGGCGTATTCTTTTGTGCGATTTCCGAGTGCAAATAGTCTTTTAATTTTATTACAAAAACGAGTTAATTTGTGTTTGGTAATGGTAGAAAAATTTGCTTGTATTTCCTTCATTTCAATCTCATAATCTTCCAATTTCTCCATAATTTCCAAACCAATTTTCGCTCTGCTTTCTACAAAATGTTGTCTGTCATTAATAGCAGTGCAATCAATCGTTCGTCTCCCGATTTCCGATTTATTTCGTGGGTAATATCGAAAACCACGCATATATAAATGGTCACGCGGATGCACTTCAAATGGATTGATAATAGGTTCTGCGACTACATCCAAATCGCCTTTGACCACATTACATTTTTTGACCGAACCCAACAAATTTCCCCATTCAAGTACCTTTTCGGGATAAAGGCTTTTGCAGTAAAAATGCTCCACTTCCATGTATTTCGATTCCTCATTAAAACGGACTTCCGAATACACGCATTTTGAAAAAGACATATCGCTCACCGCCTTGCGAATGAAGGTTTTATTCCATACATCTTTGCCCGATTTTTTATATTCGTCGGTCAGTTTCCGCACCAATTTATCTGTCAACTCGGTGGGTTTCGGTGCTAAGGTCAGTTTTATCATCAGGCAGTAAGTTGGGAAAGTTGGATTTCAAGAATTTTACGGTCAGGACTACTCGGATGCAGTATTTTTAACAAAGTTTCATAGATTTCATGAGCAGTTTTAAAATCCTCATTATCAAGGGCTTGGTCAAATTTTTGCATCAATTCCTCATAGCGTGTGGAGTGCGTAGCGGGCGTTTCGAGTACATCATTCAAAATCTCCTCAATCGTCCAACCCTGAAAGGAAGAATTGGGGCGACAGATGATTTTTGTTGCACCATTTTCGCGTTTGAGTTGCACCAGATTGACCTCTTTCAATTCCTGCAACACGTGTGGGCTATGCGTAGTGACGATAAATTGTGTGGCAGTAAAGTTATCGGATAAATAATTGATAATCCGACGCTGCCAGGCAGGATGCAAATGCAGGTCAATTTCATCAATCAAGACCACCGCAGG
>CALHBW010000105.1 GCA_937930625.1 uncultured Saprospiraceae bacterium
GGATTTCCGTAAGCATCTGCCCCTGCGATGGCTGCTGTCCAATGAAATACAAAGGCATCGTATTCGTAGGTCGGCGCCATTGCCCAAGAGAGTTCGTCGAAATCTGCCGCAGCCGCAATGACGCGTCCGTTTGCCTGCAAATCATCAATAAATCCGCCGCTAAAACATTGTTCCATCACAATCATCATCTCATCAGCAGTGACTTTATTGACTTCGGTGGCAAATTGTGCATCGGTAATCGTCGTATTATTCCACAAATTCAAACCCGCACTCATACCCGAAATCTGATAACCGTGATCGGTCGTATAGATGAAAAGCGAACTTTCATCATCTGTTTGTGCAGCGAGCGTGTTAAAAACGTTGGTAATGTTCGCGCTTGTCGCAGAAAAATCAATATCGTTGTCACCATCACCATCTAAATCTAAAGGCGAAGACATGTAAGTATTATCGTAATTTCGGACATCATTTCCCGGATTCGTACCATCGGCAATGAGTACGTAAATATTCTCGTCCGTGTAGCCATAAACCCTCGTGAGTGCCGTGTAAATCGACGCACAATCGTTCCAATACCTCACCCAATTACTTCCGGCACTCGCTCCACCGCTAATGATAACGGCATAGGCATTGTCGGTATCTGTGCAAGGATTGAGTGTGCCATTGAAATCAGGAATAATGAAATCTATCGCATCCGGTCCGATGAGAATTTCAAAGGGAAAGTCGTCGCTTGGGGGTTGTGTGGCTTCAAATACTTCGTAAAAACCTTGTTCGATGCTGAAAAATACGTAGCGGGCGGGATGTTCCCAATTCGCGCCGGGCAGGTCGTCGATGAAGAAGACCCACGAGTCGTATTGTACTTTAAATTCTTGGTCACGAATTGTTGTTATCCCATCGAATGCAGGCAGGGGTTCGGGAATGGCTTGTACCCATTCGTTGCCTTGCAAGATTTCGCTGGAGATGATTTCGAAGGCTTGTCCTTGTGGTATTTGCGCTTGAACCTGTTGCATCGCCAGACACATGAACGCCAATGCAAAGGTTAATTTTAACTTGTATTGTAATGCTTTCATTTCCATTCTTTTTTGAAACTAATTTTGAATGTTGAATGAATTTTGAATGTTATGATTCGTGATTCATTCATTCAACATTCTTTATAAATAATCAATGTTTTAATTTGTCGCGCAACAAATTTGTTATTGATATATCTTTTGGGAAATGGAAATGTCACCTTTTTGCATAAAAAAACGTAACACAAGACATTCCTGTCTGTACTTCACGCGGTACAGACAGGAATGTCTGTGTTACGAAAAAAGGCTCACAAAGTTCAAAAACTCCATGAGCCTACCTGTAAAACCACTATTTAGAGGCATTAAGCCCTAGCAGGTACACCCGTTACAGCTTTTACTAAATCCTCGGCTATTGCTTTTGCTTCGTTAAATGCCATTTCAAACAGTTTGTCTATAAACGATGCTACGTCTTTGATATTCAAGTCTATATTCCAGTCGTAATCTTTGCCTAAAACGGCTACTTTCAGTTGAGCTTTAAAGAAATCGCCCTGTTGCAATCCTTTCAAACTTCCTGAAATGTACATTCTTTTCACATCAAAAATATCACCTGCGTGTGTGGCAATATATTCGGCTAATCCGAGTACCGCTTCGGTACCTGCTTTAGCGGCTTCCAAGGATGCTTTGGCACTGCCAAAAGCAACGGCAGCCGAGCCTGTTTCGACAGCAGCTAAAGCTCCTTTGGCTGCTTCGAGTGCGATATAAACCGCAGACCGACCTACGTTATTCAAGGCATCACTTGCCACCCGAATAGCTTCCTGACCAACGATTTTAACGCCATTCAAAGTTTGTTCTGCTGCCTCCCATGCGGTATATTCAGTGCCATGTTGTACTGCGCTCAATGTAGCTTTCGCGCCCTCAAAAGCGGTGTATTTCGCACCATACTTAGCTGCTTGCAATGCGGCTTTTGCTGCGGTAAATGCGGTGTATCTGGCACCGTATTGGGCTGCATGTAAGGCGGCTTTTGCTGTATTGAAAGCGACATAAGCACCACCGTATTTTACGGCTTCCAGCACGCCCTTAGCCGCAGCTAATGCGGCAGTAGCTGTTCCGTAAGCGGTATAGTAAGCGGCTAATTTTGCACCATAATAAGCTGCGGCAGGTTTCTCGTACCATTTCAAGCCGTTTATTGTTCGCTTGGTACTTTCAATATCTTTGAGGATAGAATTGACCTTGCGTTGGGCACTATTTATCGAATTTTGTGCCGAGCCTATGGAGTTTTTGTAGTCGCGTTCTGCTTTGTTTACGTCTGCTTGTGCCGATGCGATGCCCGAATTATAATCGCGTTCTGCTTTCGTTACGTCGGCTTGTGCTGATGCAATACCCGAATTATAATCGCGCTCGGCTTTCGTTACTGCATTTTTAGCATCGTTAAATGCCTTATTGTAAGCTGCCTTAGCTTTATCCAGTCCGGTTTGTGCTTTGCCCAATTCGCGTTTGTAATCAGCTCTGGCTTTATCCAGTTCCTTCGTCAATTTTTGTAGGTAAGCATCCGCGTCACGTTGCGCTTTGTTGAGGTCTTTTTCGGCTTTATCATATTCTTTACGATAGGCACGTTCTGCTTCCTCTACTTTTTTCTTTGCTGCGTCTATGCCTTCTGTTGCGGTATGTGTGGCGTCGTTAATTTTTTTGGCAACATCATCTTTCAAAAAGGAAGTAATGTCGTTTTCCATATTGGCGGCAAGCTGAAAATCAAGGCTTTTCGGCTTCGAAATTGACCCCGCACTCTTTCCTTCCAATTGGAATTTCAGGAGATTGAAAAAGTTTTCTTCAAATTTAAATTCGATGCCTTTGGTAGATATATCTACAAAAGTTGACTTTTTTGCCCCTAAAAATGAAATCGCTCCATCCAAGCTCAATGATTGTTTGGAAGGTGTCAGGGATAAGCCGGCAGAAAGACCATCTCCTTGTGCGCCACTGACTTCCAATGGACCAATCTCAATTTTATCCATGTATCCTGAGCCTTCAATACCATCTTCCGCAATACGTGCATAACACTGAAACTTCTTACTCAAAAATTCCATGTCGCAGGCAAAGCTCATTCCTTTTTCATACACAATTGTACCGATAGAACCTCCCGCAGGAGCTATGTAAAGTTCGAGATTTTTTATATCCAAAAAATCAGGAATATCATCTTCAGGAATGTCTAAACCAACGGTGTCGGAAGCAAACTCTATAATTTCTTTCAGGTCTATTTCTTTCAATGTTCCCGACAAGATTTGCTCCATTGGATTGGTCGTAATTTTTACCGCCATATCCATAACGGCATCACCAATCGCTAATCCGCCCGCCAAACCAAATATTGACGGCGTTCCGGTTGCGGCAAATTGTGCATAATTAATACCCAGTTCTACGGCTACCGCCGGACCAATTTTCAAACCGTTGATACCAAATGGATTTTTCCACCAATTTTTCATCGTAACCGACCCTGAAGCCTCAATCGCACTAATATCAAGCATCATATCAAAGTGCAATGGCTTTTGTTGGTTGGGTATCGAAACTTCCATACCGAAAATAAGCGCGATACTGGGTTGAGGCGCGACAAATATGGCAATTTTGAAAGGCTCGGTGACAACCGAACTCCCCAAATTCAAGCGAGTATCGGGTAGGGCAACCGAAATCGCGGCAGTTTGTCCGATGTGTGCCGTCAGTTGCATATCCAGATTCTCTTGCTTGGTCAGTTGTGACAATCCCGGTATTTCTTTGACGACTCCTACAAGTTGCAATCCTTTTTTGACCGATGAAACGGAAGGCAATCGCTGTGGTTTGCAATCCGCCGAAGCATAAATGAAGGATACTTTGGACAGACTCAATTGGTCCATCACCGAGCCTTTGGTGTCCGGGAAAAAGGTAGATAAATTAATGCTCTCCGTACCGACACCTGCGTATAATACGGTTTCCCATGAACTGGCTTGTTTTTCAAAATATACGCCTGTATCTACGGTAACATTTTGAATATCAGCTTCGCCGTGAATGGTAAATAAGCTGGGTTTATTGGCAGTTCTTTTATAAATCTGAAAATCCAAACCCGGCTCTTGGATAGTTACGGGACCAATCTCCAAGTTGCCTATCTCACCGCTAAAGGCTACACCATCAGGTGTTATATCACCTGCGGCTGAAAAAGTATGACCATGTGCCGTCAAGTCGGTAGCTATGGTAAATCCCTTTTCCAATGTTTTATCTCCCAACGGTAAATCCGCAGAGGCAAGGGCAATACTGGTGTTTTCAAAATTGACGTCAAAATCGGGTAGGTTCAAATTTGCAGGCGATACTTCTATGAAAAGATTCGCCAACTCATTGAGGGTAAAATTCTCGGCAGGCGCAGTCATGCCCACTCCTTCCGGTGTAATCACTCCGTCAAAATTGAAGGAGGTTGCTCCTACTTCAAATGCGGTCGTAATTGCTAATTGTTTTTCGTCTTTACCAATAGCACCTTCAATGCCTATTTCGTCTAGTATCAACTGTGACAAACCAAAGGCTCCGTTGATATTTTTCCCTTTTGCATTGAGCTTCAAGGTCTTTTTTTCCAACGAAACCTGATGTTTGATTTTGGTTTCGTCGATGTCTGTAAGCCCGTCAACGTCTAAGATGCCTTCAAGTGTAGGGGTAAACATCCAGCTTTCGCCGTACTTTTCCATGACCACTTGCAAGGTTGTTTTGGTCAAAGTAACTCCCGCAAAAAGTGGAATATGAAACGGCTCTACGCCGGATAGGGTCAATTTATTGGGGCTAATTTTTTCGGTCAAACCTACTGCCGTTTCCAAACTGGCGGTTAAGGCTAAAGTATCTTTGTTGAGGAGTGTTTTGAAGGGTTCCAAGATACCGGTCATACGCAAATCTCCCCGAAAGGTAGAGGTGCTGCTTGAACCTTCATCCAGTGTAACGCTGACATTATCGAAAACGAATAAGTCGGCGTTCGAACTTTTAAAGTCCTTAAAAAAATCCGAAAACACAAAATTGGATACTTCCATTTTAGCTAATTTTAAAATGTTAAAAAATGAATGCTTAGTACATTGTCTTCGCCAAATTGAGAATTGAGAATGTATAATTGATAACTAATTTAATTTTATAATTTGTAATTATTTAATTTTAAGGTTTTTATGAAATAAAAAATAAACTAATTAATTATCAATTTTCAATTTGGCGAACATATTGATAATCAACTTGGGTTAATATTTTTCGAAATTTATGACCATACTACTATACATGAACCTAAAACCAGTACGTCATTCTGAATTTATTTCAGAATCTCCCAAGCCACAAGCACGATGTTGAATGTGAACTGAAAAAATATATTTCACTCAAAAACAACAAGTTATACGTTTTGTACAGCATGGGTTCTCCGTCGTTCGGGAGATACTGAAA
>CALHBW010000106.1 GCA_937930625.1 uncultured Saprospiraceae bacterium
CTCTGCGTACTCTGCGTGAATCAGCATTTTCCGAAATTTACCCCGTTTACAGTATAAAATTGAAATTTGGGTTAGTCTGCCATATAATTTTTATTGTACTACTAAAACAAATTAAAATGCCCCTAATATTTTACACACTCAAATTATTGCAAAAACCTTAGCGCGTATTTAGATTTTTCCAAATCCGCACTAAAAATTGTCGCTGAAAAACGAACTACATCTACCTTTTTTCGTATCTTTATATATGTAACACAGACATTCCTGTCTGTACGTACTATATCAGACAGACGGGAATATCTGTGTTAAGTTTCACACTAATATCAATCACAATCAAACGAATAACAGATGGTAGCATTGGCAACATATCAAGAGGCAGAAAAAAAAGATATTCAGAATGCATACAGGCGACTTTTGCGTCATGTCAAAATAAAGACAGACGAAGAACGCAAGTTAATTCGTAAGGCATTTGAAATGTCCACACAAGCGCATTGTGAACAACGACGTAAATCGGGCGAACCCTATATTTTGCACCCGATTGAAGTTGCGCGTATTACGGCTGCCGAGATGGGCTTGGGACCTGTGGCGGTGGTCAGTGCGCTATTGCATGATGTGGTGGAAGATACGCCCGTGACGATTGAGAATATTCGGGAAGAATTTGGCGATAAAATCGCCATGATAGTCGAGGCTTTGACCAAGTTTGACGGGATGTACGATGTAGAAAGTCCGCAAGCCGAGACATTCAAAAAGATACTCGTCTCACTCGCGCAGGATGTACGCGTGGTGATGGTCAAAATGGCTGACCGACTGCACAATATGCGAACGCTCGGTGCTATGCCGCCGCATAAACAAATGAAAATTGCCTCCGAAACTGCCTTTATTTACGCACCACTCGCTCACCGCTTGGGCTTGTATAAAGTCAAAACCGAGTTCGAGGATTTGTGTATGAAAATCACCGAATCGGAACGCTATCAAGGCATTGAAGCCAAACTAAAAGAAACCGAAAAACAACGTGCGCGGTTTGTCAGCGAATTTATGAAACCGCTTCGCAAAGAAATCGAAGAGCTTGGGGTCAAATTTCGTATTTCGGGACGGGCAAAGTCCGTTTTTTCTATCTCCAATAAAATGAAAAAGAAGCAAATACCCTTTGAAGAAATTTATGATTTATTTGCGGTTCGTATCATTGTGGATGTACCAAAAACGAACGAAAAGTCGATTTGTTGGCAAATTTATTCGATTATTACGGATGCTTACAATCCCATTCCCGAACGCCTCAAAGACTGGGTATCTACGCCCAAATCAAATGGTTATGAATCCTTACACACCACTGTAGTCGGTCCCAAGGGGCGTTTTGTAGAGGTACAGATTCGGAGTGAACGCATGGACGAAGTTGCGGAAAAAGGACTCGCAGCACACTGGAAATACAAGGGTGTTTCGTCGTCTAATACCGTATTTGACCGTTGGCTCAATCATGTGCGCGAAATGTTGTCTTCGCCGGAGGAAGATGCGGTGAATTTTCTCAATGATTTTCGCACCAATCTTTTCTCAAAAGAAGTCTATGTATTCACGCCCAAAGGCGATATGCGAATCCTGCCGAAAGGTTCTACGGCATTGGATTTTGCTTTTGATATTCACACCGAAGTCGGCTACAAATGTGTAGGTGTGCAGGTCAATGGGCGGCAAGTACCGATTAGTTATTTGCTAAAAAATGGTGATCGTCTTTCCGTGACGACTTCCAAATCGCAGAAACCAAGTGAGAGTTGGTTACAAATCGTAAAAACGGGTAAAGCCAAGTCGCGCATCCGTCAGGCACTCAAAGAGGAGCGCAAACAACAAGGCGAAATAGGTAAAGAATACCTCATGCGTAAACTAAAGAACCTCAAAGTAGAACTAACTTATGAAAACCTTGAAGTCTTGTTGAAATTTTACGGTGTACAGTCGAGCATCGACCTATATTATGGAATTGCAATGGAGGAATTGAGCCTCAATCGGCTCAAAGAATTGGAGATTGAACACGGTAAATTATCCATTAAAAAAGAAGAAAAACCAAGTTCGCCACGCCCCGTATCACAACGCAAAACGAACACAGATAAGCAAAAGCCCCGCCTGACCATTAATGGTGAGGATGCTTCGCAATACAGCCACTCTTTGGCAGCATGTTGTAAGCCCGTGCAAGGCGATGAAATATTTGCCTACACCACCACACACGATGGCGTAAAAATCCATCGTAATGCCTGTCCCAACGCCAAAAATATGCTCTCTAAATATGGTTATCGCGTGATGAAAGCTGCTTGGGTGACTTCATTCAACACATCATTTGTCGCAGATTTGGAATTAACGGGCATAGACGACATCGGTATCATTCAACGCCTCACCAATGTGTTGACGAATCAACTCCGCGTAGATATGCGTTCGTTTTCAATGGATGGTGATGAGGGATATTTTATAGGTAAAATAAGCGTAGTTGTCAATAATACCGACCAATTGAATTTTATCATTAAAAGTCTGCAAAATCAAGAGTATGTATCGTCGGTAGTGCGTATTCAGGATTGATTTTAATGAATTAGTTAGAGGGCTGCCCTTTGCCCCCAAATCTATAAGTTAGGCTGTTCAAAATTATGGTTCTTTATAATTTTGAGGTTTTGAGAAAATTTTTAGGCATGTTTAAATTTGCTGTAAAAGTAGTTGACACTTTTTTGAAATGTAAAATGTAAAATAATAAATGTAAAATGTAAAGGTGCTTGTAGGACGTGTACAATACATTTTATATTTTACATTATTTTAATTTGAAGATAAAAGTGTCAACTGCAATTCTAAACATGCCAATTTTCTCTACATCATACAAATCCTCTACATTTCTTCCATCTTCTCCAACAACCATTTCTTATCATTTACAGCAGTGAAGCTGTTGATTTTCTCGCCTAATCCTATTGTGTCAGTTTTGCTGATGTCGTGTTTGATTTTGTAGAGACTTTTAGCAGCATAGAGGAAATTGCCCCATGCTTTTTTGTCTTTTGTGGAGAGTCTTTTATGGAGTCTGACGGCTTGTATAGCGGTATCAAACCGTTGGAGGGTGGCTTCGCTAAACTCCTCATCGAGTTCGTAACAGGCTTTGAGTTCTATCATGCGACAATTCACGTCGTAAGTCGGATTGATGCGATTTACACGAATACAATGATGGATGACTTGTTTGTAATTTTTCTGGTGAAATTCGATGACGGCACTATTGAAATGAAAGGTCTGCTCACGCACCTCTGCCCTGATAAATGCCTGATATTGGTCAAGCATATTTTTTGCCCATTCAAATTCGCCTACACGACATGCCGCTGAGATGATATTTTTCAAAAAACTGACCTGAATAAAGTTGTTATTCACCAACAAATTTCCCTGCACCATCGCCTTAAAAATTTCAAAACTATGTCGGTAGTATTCCTCCTTACCCTCTTTGGTACGACGCGCACAAAACGACGCAGCAAGTATGTAAAAATCTATCAGATTATTTCTTGGAATCATTGCCTTGTTTTCAGCAATCGAATCCAGTAAATCACGATACGCTTCTCCACTATTATGTTGTATCATATCAATCGCCAATCGGTAACTTTTAATCAGAGGATGTGCTGCGTATTGCGGCAAGTCAACCAAGCTCAAAACAATATTAAATCGCTCAAAATCAAAGGGTTTCTTATCAGCCGACGCGCTCATAAGTGAGAGCGTTGTTAGGTGATATTCCAATTGTTGAATCAAATAATAGGTATCAAAATTAAAGGCTAATTCGGGTAGATTATCCTGCTTTAATATCTTTCCTTGTTGGTACAAAAAATCTAAAATTACCTGTTCTGCTTGCATGGCTTCGAAGTAATAATCGCTACCTTTTTTTGGCTTTTGGTCAAGGGCTTTTTTTTGTTTTTTAATGCTTTTTTCGAGCGTATAAAATCGCTTTTTCTCCAATAGTTTTTTGTGTAGTAAAATGTATTGATACGTTTCGTTTTCTCGTAGTGCTTCGACCATTAGAAATTGCTTTATCACATCGGTCAGTAAGGCAATTTTCGCAGTGAGATAGGCTTTTTGTTTGTTATTCAAAGGACTGGTTACAGCTTCATTCGGCAAAATATGATTGTACATTTGAAGTCGCAAAGCATCATTCAAACCGCCTTCAAAATGACGCTTTTTTATATTCTTTTTAAAATACAAAAACAGTCGCTCCACGACCTTATCCGTGTTGAAATATTTGTTTTGAATAAAATAATCAATTTTTTTCATTTCATCTTTCGACAAGCCTACTAATATTTCCATTATAACTGACCTCATATTAAACACCCTTTTTTATCGCTTTAATTTTAATTAAATAATTGATTATGAATATTTTACATTAAAAAATAAATACAAAGTAATGTCATTTACCCCCATAAAAATACATCAAAAATTCATTATAATCAAATAAAATTCAATATGCAAATCAATAAAATAGTACCTATCTTTGGAACGTCTAAAAGGCAAAATGTATATAGTTTCTGATATTTCCACACTACTCCTCCAAATCAATCTATTTTATTGGTGATTCAATGAGTTGAAAAATTCAACATTAAGTCAAACCAGAAACATACATTATGAAATTAAAAGCCTTACTCGCTTTTCTATTATATGCTTGCTTTACTTACGGACAAGACCTCTCCGAGGGCTTGCAAGTCATCAATGATACAGGTGACTATCCGCAACAAACCAAAGCCAAGCCCGCTTACCTTGATACCATTATCGACCCCTC
>CALHBW010000107.1 GCA_937930625.1 uncultured Saprospiraceae bacterium
CCGTTTAAGTTTGCTTGTGGGATAGTACTCGTCTGACGAAGGTTTTTGTGAAATGTCGTGATTGGTCTCATAAAATATTCGCATTGAATAAAGGGATTCGTCTGACGAGTATTCATTTAGGCAAAGTTAAATGGGTAGCCATATAGAAATAGTTTTTGTTTTAAAAATATCGACATTTAAAAAGATGTGGGGTATCGTTAGATTTGCAAAATGTCAGCCGTGTTTCGAGTAAAATAGGATATAGAAGTTTGGTAGTGCTATACTCAAACTTGCCTTGCATTTTGAAAATGCAAGGCAAGTTGCCATGAATTAGCATTACATCTAAAGGACTACCAGAAGTTTTTTATCAAAATGGGTCGTTTAAACACCCAAATTCACCTCATTTATAACCAAGTTCGGCTGACGACAAGATCCCCCTTCCTATCAAAATATTTCTCCCATCTAAAAAACACCTCTTTCCATTTTCAATTCTTTTTTTCTTCAGAAAAAAATCACATTCGCAATTATTTGTATGCAATTACATATTGTGAATTATATTTTTTTAAAATAAAAAAAATATAACTCACGGGTGACTTTTTTCGAGTTTAAATGATATATAAGTATTATCTCAAAAAAGTACTTGAAAGTTTCATACAGTTTTTGGGTTATCAAACTCCTTGAAAATACGCGTGAATCACTCCGAAGAATGAAATCGTGATGTGGTTTTCACCACGAGCGTGTCGATGTTCACGCAAATATGGAAAGCCTCCGTGTGGCTACGAGTCACACGGGACTTTCCTATATTAAAAAAAATCATTAACTTTAACTCAAATCCGATAACACAAGATTTGAGATTTTAAAACACACCACTCATGAAGAAAAAAATCGCATCACAAATCATCTTTCTATTGGTGGCACTGCTTCCATTGATAGGACTTGCACAGCCGGGCGGTCAGCCTGACTTGATTATTTCTAATCTTGAAGTCATCGACCCAATTTCTCCTAATTATGACATCAGTTATCGATACCAAATTACCAATATCGGCGATGAAACTGCTAATGCAGACGATGTCAGCATACAAGCATACATTTCTTCCGATGCGGTATTTAGTCCGCAGGCAGATATTCCGGCGGGTGGAAGGGTACTTGATGTTTCAGGAATACAACCGGGGCAAACCATTACGCAATCTTTCGGTGCTACGGTGAATTTTGATGTTAAATCAACGCCTTATCTGACGATGCGGGTGGACTGGCAAGATGGCTTAGATGAAGCAGATGAAAGCAATAATACTGCATGGACGCACATCATTGAGCCACAACCTGTCCCTCTGAATGTAGAGACGGTCAATAGCCAAATCATCATCCAATACAGCCAATTGACGGCTATACAAATCGCTGAAATTAATGCTATATTACTAAGTCTTGGCGGCGTGGTAGTGGATGAGTGTAATTGTAATCGCTCTATTGCGGTTTGGCAATTTGGCAACCCCGAAGATGCGGCGAAAGCAGCCGAAGAAGTAGAGACATATGGCAGAACTGAAAGCTTAGATGAAAAAGCAGATGTTGATGGTAATGAACTCATACTTATAAAAGAACGACGACCACTTATAGGCTTTGAATTAAAGTCTTCAGAAACCTTACCGGAAGCCCGTAGAAATATAACGGTTTATTTAATTGATTCGGGAGTAGATACGGATTTTTTGCCTGCAAATGAGCGTAATCATTTACTTAGACCTGCTGCTCCTTTTCTTTGCGGTAATTTGAAAAGTTCCGGTTTTAATTATCAATTTCCACCCAATGTTACGCAAGATTTTGATGATGAAAATGGTCACGGCACCTTTGGCTATCGTGCGATTACGAAAGACGTATCCAACAGAATCAAAGTCGTACCAATGAAAGTATTTGATGAGAATGGTGAAGGTACATTATTCTCAATTATATGTGCCATATATCATGCTATCGACAATGGAGCAGATATTATCAATATCAGTGCGGGCTACGAAGGTGAAGAAAATGAAATATTAAAGAATGCTGTAAAAGAAGCAGGAGAAGCCGGTATTTTTATTGTCGCTGCTGCAGGAAATGATGAAAAAGATATAGACAGGACTCCTTATTACCCTGCCTCATTTGCTAAAACCCACAAAAATGTCATTTCAGTCGCTTCTCAAAATCTAAAGAATGATAAACTCGGCAAATGCTCTAATCATGGCGAGCAATCTGTTACGCTCTCAGCACCCGGAGAAAATATATGTGGATATAATCACAAAGGACATAAAGTTATCTTGAGTGGTACATCAATGGCAGCTTTCTATGTAACGAGAGAACTCGCTATACAAATGGCAGCAAGAAATCCGGGAAGTATTAATGTAGAAAATGTGAGAAATACTTTCGTGAATCAACAAAAAAGTAACTGCCTGAAAAATAGTAGCAAATCAGGTAGATGCCTTGATGTAGATTCAGAACCCTGCAATATTATTTTTGAATGGTTGATACGGCTTATTAATTAATCTCAAGCAGAAATCACAATCAAATCACCCCAACATAAATTAACCATAAAACCCGACTTCTTTTAAAGAGGTCGGGTTTACTCAATATCTGTAAAACCACTATCTATGCGCTTATTCACATCACTTTTCATCTCTCTAATTTCCCTTCAATTACACGCTGAATCTATTGAGAATTATATTATACAAGACGAACAAGAAAATATTTGTAAATGTAAGGTAAGCGGTAGTGATTTTTCAGAAGATATTCTTATAAATGCTATTGAAAATGGAATTAAAAATCCACACCTACTAAGTTGTACTTATCACTGTCTTGGAGTATATCATTATAAATACAATAATGAGGCTTATTCGCAAGCTATAAGTGCCTATAAAGCAGCAATAAAAATACGTGAGAAACATACTCACCCACTCACTGCCAAATCTTATCGCAACTTAGGCCATGCGTATATAGAAGCTAATTATCCTGTAAAAGCCATCGAAGTTTTTTCAAAAGCAATGGAACTGAATAAAAGTTATCAAGAAGATGTAACTGTTAATATTCGAATTAGCAGAGCTTATCGTGATATAGGAGAATATGAAAAAGCCCTTGAATACGGTCATATAGCCCTTCTTTCCAGTAATTCCAAAATTAAAAAAGGAAAAGCCAACGACAATCTGGCAACTATATACGCGACCATGATCACAAAGGAAAATCTTTTGCTTGGCGTTAAACATGCACAGGAAGCTATCAGTCTATTCAATGAAATACAAGAGGAATTTGCTGCTGCTAGAGCGTATAATAATCTGGGCAATATATTAGAGTTACTCTCACACTATGATGAGTCCATCAAAGCATATCAAAAGGCTCTAAAAATTTACACAAAAGACATCCCACTTCATTATGCTAAAATTCTCAATAATATTGCATTAGTATTAAATAAACAAAATAAACATACAGAAGCCATACGAATACTGAATGAATCTCTGGAAATCAAACGAAAACATCATCATCACAAGACTTACCATCCCGATTACTCATTAAACTACGAAAACTTAGGTGATAGTTATAGTGGCTTAGGTGAACATCAAACCGCCATCCAAAACTACGACAAAGCCCTCGACAATCTAAAAGACAATCCCAAGTCAGAAAATCCATACATCTACAACAAACCCGACTACATCCGCATACTTGATATCAAAGCCCAAGCCGCCAAAATGGATGGCAATAGCGACCTCGCTCATCAAATTTACCAACATATAGATGACCGCATAACGGACTTTTACCAAGACCTCTCCACCAATACCTCCAAACTCGTATGGATAGAACGCGCCCACAAAATCTATGGCAATGCCATCGAAATTGCCTTGATGAAAGATGACCCTGACCGCGCTTTCCAATATGCCGAAAAAGCCCATGCCGTACTCCTTTGGCAAAACCTTTCGCAACAAGCGGCAGTGAGTTTGCTCACCAAAGAAGACAGAGAAAAACGCGAAAACCTCATCGCACAAGTCCATCAGGCAGAACGCCAATATCAAAACGACAACACCGACATCAGCACTTTACGCGCACTCGAAAAAGCCCAACAACAATTTGAAACTCAACTCGAAGACCAATATCCCGAATATGCCCGCAGCAAGTACCAAATCGAATCTACCACCGTCGCGCAGGTACAAGATATGATTGATGAAAATACCGCTTTCATCGAATATTATTGGACAGATGATGTATTGCGAATTTTTATAATTACAAAAGAAAAACTCACGGTACACACCGAAATTGCTGATGATTTGGACAAACAAATCGCCGAACTCCGCAGCATCATTTCGCATCCGAAATGCGATGCTGATTGTGCAAAAAACGCTTATAATCCATTAGCTTTTGATTTGTATAAAAAATTAATTCCCCATCAAATACAATCAAATTCTGACATCAATCGCTTAGTCGTCGTGGCGGATAAAGCTATCGGTACATTGCCTTTTTCAGCATTAGCAACGGAGGTAAGCACGAAAATTTTTGATGTGAATTATCCGTTTTTATTATATAAATATACAACTAATTACCTCTATTCGGCAGCTTCATTTTTACAATTTCAACAAAAAAATACGCATCATACTGCGGGGTTTGCGGGTTTTGCACCGATGGAATATCATATCCCGGACAGAGATTTTCTACCCCTTTACAAAGCCAAACAAGAAATAGAAGAAATCGCCCGATTATACCCTCGACGCCAACAAAATATCTATACCGAAACAGATGCCAACAAACAAAATTTCATCAAAGCCCTCCAAGAAAATCACCACACCATATTGCTCGCTACTCACGCCCAATACAGCGATTCGAAGGGAGAAATTGCCTTTCGTGATGGGGTGATGAGTCAACATGAAATTGACCAACTCCACCACATCCGCACCCAACGCCTCATATTGAGTGCCTGCCAAACCGCCGAAGGCAAACAAAATGCCGGTGAAGGTGTGCTTAGTCTCGGTTGGAATTTTGTGTACAAAGGCGTACCGAGCATCACCATGAACCAATGGTCAGTCAGCGAAAACGCTACTATGCAAATTATGATTGTCTATAATGAACTCCTCCTTCAAGGCATCCCTGCTGACCAAGCCCTCCAAGCCGCTCAAATCGACTACCTGAAAGAAACAGGCAAACACCAACCTTGCTACTGGGCTGCCATCGTACACGCAGGCAATCCTGACAGCCTATCAACCGCCATTTATGCAGGTAATCTTGGTGAGATGTCTTGGCGGTGGGTGTTGGTACTTTTGTTAGTCGGTGTGATTGTTTATATTGTGAGGCTTCGCACTTTGCGGTGATAGGGCTGATATTAGGGCATGTTTAATTCTTAATTCAAGCAAAGAAATAGTAGTCAGAACATCTACTGCGTGAGAAAATGTTCTGACTACTATTTTTTAGCGTAAGAATTAGGTTTTTGGCAGATTAACTGTATGCTTCTTTCGCGTTTCGTTGACGAATACTTGCTATACCCGTAATCATCATTAATAAAGTCAGGACTATCAAACTCCACTCACTAAGCGTAGGCACTTCTTCAGATGGCGGAGGTGGTGGTGGTGGTACCGCACAAAATTCTTCAACACCTGCCATATCCAAAGATGAATCGTAGAAGGCTACGTCGTCTATTAAGCCATCATAGTGGCGAAAAACCGCCCCACCCGAATTAGGAATATCAGGGTGTTGTGCGCCAATAAATAAACTACCGGGACTTGACACATCTCGATTAATATCGTTATTTGAACCAACTAACACACAGTCAATGTAAAGTTCATTACTTTCGCTTGTTCGTTGAAAGACAACATGATGCCATTCTCCATCAAAAAGAAGACTTGCATTGTTATAATCTATAACCGCAGGTGGTGGAAAACCGTCAGTCCACAAAGCTCTCAAAGCTGTGCCTCCTATCAAATCATTAATCCTTAACCAGTATTGAGGAATTGTTCCGCCGGAGTTTCCTTTTTGAAATATCATCTGAAAACTCTGCGATGAGTCCAGAGGCTTCATCCAAAAAGACACTGCAAACTCGCCAGTACCGAAATTAAAAGGTGTCGGATTCACCACTTCCATGTAATCATCTACACCATCAAATAAATAGGCACTATTTGGGTTGCCATCCCTATCGGCAGCTAATGTAGCTCCATTCACCACAGCATTATTTCCTGCAACAAGATCATTGGCATTACCATCGAAAGGATAGTAAGCTACCTGTGCATAAAGCGTGTAATTGATTAGGAATATGGCTAAAAAAAGTACGTTTTTAGAAAGATTCATTTTCATAGTAGTTTTAGTTTAGTTACTTATTTCTTTGTTTTAAATGCTTGCAATATATCGTATTTTATTCGTCTTTTCAGCTTATTTATTAATGTTTTTTCTCCTTTTAATTTCTTGTCAAATATATCTTTCTGTATGGTATAATTTTCTGATTTAATGTCAACTTCTTCTACTTTTCCTTTCTTTACGATGACAAATAATTCTTTTGGGTTGTACTTATCTCCCTCTTCCATCAGTAAGGTTTTTATACCTGCTTTTCTAAATACATTTCTCAAAGAATGTACATTAAAATAATACGTATGAACGACCCTAAACCAATTATCCAATAATTTACTA
>CALHBW010000108.1 GCA_937930625.1 uncultured Saprospiraceae bacterium
AATTGCAGTTGACACTTTCATCTTCAAATTAAAATAATGTAAAATGTAAAATAATAAATGTAAAATGTAAAAGTTGTAGGACGCGAGTGAACGCGAGGTGTTTTTATTTTGTTGATTTTTAAATTTTTAAACAATAAAAAACGAAAATATATTGTACACGTACTACATCCCGATAGGTATCGGGATTTACATTTTAAATTTATTATTTTACATTTTACATT
This sequence comes from uncultured Saprospiraceae bacterium, assembly GCA_937930625.1. Taxonomy (GTDB): domain Bacteria; phylum Bacteroidota; class Bacteroidia; order Chitinophagales; family Saprospiraceae; genus JAHDEO01. Next base: position 222 of record CALHBW010000108.1, read on the forward strand.
TCAAAAAAGTGTCAACTACTTTTACAACAAATTTAAACATGCCTCAATTTTTGAATGATTTTTCCACTGTTTGGCGCAGTCCTTCAATGAGTTGACTTTGATTTTTAATCGTGGATTGAAGCTCCTGCATTTCGGTGTGCAGTAGGTTTTTGATATTTTGTGGTGAAGGGAGGAAAGGACTCAACTTCGCGCGTACATACCAAATCTCTCGTACATCCCCTAAATCTGCACGAAATGGCTCATAAAATGTATTGTCGGATAACAGCTCTAATTGTTTATCTGTTTTCAAATGATTGAAAACGCGCTTCACCAAAACATCTCCGCGCGTCACGACCACATATACATAATTGTCTTTAATCGAACTCTCCCAAAGTGTTGGTTCTAAGTAGCTGCAAATCACTTTATCGCCTTCAAAAAGCGTGGGTTCCATACTGTCGCCTGATACATCGAAGGAGCGATGTGTACCCACTTTATACTTATAATCAGGCAGCGAATAGGTTGGCAAATCCTGAATAAAAGTCGGGTCAGTCATTTGTCCGGCATAACCTGCCTGTGCGGGTACGGGTACATGTACGATGCGTTCATCGTCTTGTCCATTCGTCACGATAGTCAATACGCGGAAGTTTTTATGGTCTTCCTCGCTCATAAACATCGGACCTTCTCCGGTATAAATATAGACGGGATTAATTTTATATTTTTCAATTGCTTTACGCAGCAATTCAATCGTCACATCACGCCTGCCCTTCAAGATTTCGCTCAAACTCTGCGGTAAATACTCCAACGACATAGCAAATTGACGGCTCGAACGCACCTGCCCTTCGCTTTTGAGTTGGTCATGACATTTAATAAAACGTTGGGTAATTACACTTTTCATATTTTTTAATGCTACAATGCGATAATGCTATAATGTGATAATGATTTTGTTATTGTAGCATTATCGCATTTCAACATTGTCGCATTAATTAGTAAGGGAGACAAAGTTATACATTATTATCAAAAAAGTGAAATTTTTGAACAAAAAAGTATCAAAAAAATTACAAGATGGATAAAATAAGCCTAAAGAATGATATTCTTTTGTTTCGCTACGCGAAAAAATTGCTACATTCACGTTTATAATGCTACAATGATGTAATGCGATAATGCTACAATATTTACTTGATTGCCCAAAGTCTAATCGCATTAAAAGTATTCACTCATTCACAATTTACTCATTCACTCATTAAAAATTGGAAAAATCAGCACAAATTGCACAAGCCATGTACCGGGACGATGCTTTTAGCAAATGGCTGGGTATCGAAATATTGGACATGAAGACGGGATATGCAAAATTGCAAATGACGGTACGGCAAGAAATGACCAATGGTTTTGGGATTGCACACGGAGGAATTACCTATTCGCTGTCGGATAGTGCCTTTGCTTTTGCGTCTAATTCGCAAGGCAAACATGCGGTATCTATCGAAACCGCGATTTCGCATATCAAGCGTGTGGACGTGGGAGATGTGTTGACGGCTATTGCGAGAGAGGAGCATTTATCTAATAAAATTGCTGTTTATCATATCGAAGTGACGAACCAACGTGAAGAAAAAGTCGCCTTATTTAAAGGTACAGTTTACCGCACATCAAAAGAGTGGGAAATATAGGGATTTTTGATTGAGCGATTTTTGATTTTTGATTGAATTTTGCTACGCGAAATTTTCCATTTTACCAATCAAAAATCTAAACTCAAAAATCGCTCAATTACACAAATTCTGAGATAAACGCACTAATTAAAATACTGGTAATCAACCAATAACCCAAGTGTGTCCACACGTATCGCATAGATTTTTTTTCGACAAAAGCATGAAAACCCACAAAGGGAATCCCAAACACAAAGGCATTAATCACTCCATGAAAAACACCATGCCCAAAGTGGCGATGTTTGTGGCGATATTTAGCGAGAAACTCATCCACGACCTGCTGCGATTCTTCCTTTCCTAACATAATATCTGTAAAGAATAATTCGTAGAATCCCATCTGATGAATCACCAAATTGATATATCCATACACCAGCGTAAAACTCAAACCAAACGCCAATAATACTTGCCACCATTTCAAGCCACTAAGTCCTTCAATACCTGCCCATTTTATGACAGGTGATTTCGGATGATACCAAATTGCAGCAATAATTAGCGGGATAAATGAAATGAGGAAAAATGCAGTGTAATTTAAATTCATCTTGGTATCGTGATTCGTTAATTCGTATATCGGTTGACTCGTTATTCGTGTATTCGTTTGTATTTGCGAGGAAATATTTTTTCAAACAAAAAAATCAAAAAATAGATGTACAAAAATGTAAATTTACCCGAAATTAAATTTGAACTTGCACTTGCACTTGACTCTTGCACTTGAACTTAAAACATGATACAAGGAACACATAATGCCGTAGCAGACCCTCGCAATAAAGACGTTAAAATCTTCATCAATGGAGTGCTTTTTCATCGTGATGATGCCAAAATATCTGTCTTTGATAGCGGTTATTTGGTGGGCGATGGCGTGTGGGAAGCACTGCGCTTGCATCACGGCAAATTGGTCTTTTTGAAAGAACACCTTGACCGCCTATGGCAAGCTGCCAAAACGGTAGGAATGACACTCCCGTTCTCCCGCGAACAATTAACAGAAGACATATGGAAAACATTGAAAGTCAATGAGATGCATGATGGCGTACATGTCCGCATCATGGTCACGCGTGGCATCAAAAAAACGCCTTCACAAGACCCGCGCCTTACGATTTCCGGTCCGAATGTCGTCATTATTGCCGAGCATAAAAAAGCCTCGCCCGAAAACAAAGAACGTGGTG
>CALHBW010000109.1 GCA_937930625.1 uncultured Saprospiraceae bacterium
CGAGTAAAATAGGGAGATAGTTGCAAGGCGAATATTTTTATAAAAAATCGGTGTTTGAACACTCAAATACTCACTTTAGACTAAAGCATTCGCCTTGCAACTCTGGTATAATTGCCTACCCTATTTTTGTCGAACACTACCGAAGTTTTAGACTTGTGGGGTATCGTAATTCGTAATTCGTTGGCTATCCGTCTAACTTTGCCTAAAACGAATACTCGTCAGACGAGTACTATCCAAGCAAACTTAAATGGGTAGCCTACAGAGGTCGCAGAGAATTGATTATCAGTACTCTGCGACCTCTGCGTTCTCTGCGTGAGATGAGTGTTTTATTGATTTGCAAAAATTGTCAAAGAACCGAAAATTATATAAATTTGAGATATTAGCGATTTCTCCTTATCTTTATATTTTAAATTTCAGCTACCCATCTAATGTTGGAAATTTTGATAGTCAATGAGCTGTAATTCAAATGATTGTGACAACTATGAACTATGAACTCTCCAACTATGAACCGGTAGCCTAAATTTCGGTTTAGTAACGAGCAAATAATAAGTTTACGATTTCGACGAGATTATTTTGCGCTTAGTCTTCTTGGAAATGAGAGTTTATCAGGATAAATGACCATTTTCAAGGAGGAAAATAAGGGCAAAAGAAACCGTCCAAATCGTGAAGTTATTATTTACTCGTTACTTATTTTCATCACAAAACATCAAAACAATTTAACTATGGAAAACCGTTTACCACTTCTCTTTCTATTCTTTATCATACCTTTTATGAGTTTCGCACAAACCAACCCTGCGGGGGAATGGTGCGGCACAGAGTACCCCGAATACATGTTTCAATATGTAGAAAAAGCCACACAAGACTTCCTCAATGGCGTTGAAAAATCTAATCAGGAATATCAAATTCCGGTTACACTGCACAATATGCGTAATACTGACGCTAGTGGTGGCGGCGATGTCACTGAAATATTACCCATGTTTTGCCAAATTGTCGAAGCCTTCGAACCCTACGGCATCTACTTATATCTACATGAACTGAAGCAGCACAACAGCACCGGTTGGACACAAGATGGTGCTTTATCTACCACTACTTTTCTCACCAAAGAACCCAATACCGTCAATATGTATTTATTTACACAACTGACCGGCGGGTCAGGCTTGTGTGGATACTATCTAGGCAATGCGACTACACCCGGTCAAACAGAACCTATGGGAGCAGATGTAATTGCTATCAATACCAATAGCGTTTGTGGAGACGATGTAGGCGTACTGGTACACGAAATGGGGCATTACTTTGGTCTGCCACATACTTTTTTCCAATTAGAAGGGACAGGAGGCAACTGCAACACAACTGTAAGTAGTGGCGAACTAGTAGATGGCTCCAATTGCGCCACTGCCGCCGACAGAATCTGTGATACACTACCGGACAATAATGCCAATGCAGGAGCAAGCTGCCCCAATAATACAGGTTGCCAACAATTTGACCCCGACGGCGTCGCCTTTAATCCCGATGCGACCATTTATATGTCTTACTTTTTACCCTGCCTTTCGCGTTTTACAGATGGGCAGGAAATGGTGATGAAAGGTATCATCGAAAATTTGCGTGACGACCTACTCGTTTTGCCCGCACCTACCGACCTGCAACCCATTACACAGACCGCCAATTTGGTACTACCCGAAGAAGGCGTCAACCGCCCTTACGATGAAGTTTATTTCAACTGGGCACCCGTTCCGAATGCTACGCATTATTATTTTGAAATCAGTCAGGCAGCAAATTTTAGCCAGATATTTCGTGTTGAAAGTACCATTGTGGACATCAACCAATACACCAGCACTATCCTCGAACCATCTCGTACCTACCATTGGCGCGTGATGGCTTATAATGAAATGTACACTTGCATTGAAGAATATAGTTCGAGTACCTTCAATACACTTGCGTGGACAGTATCCAACGAAGAAGTAGAGGGCATTGAATCGGTCAATATTTCCCCAAACCCTGCATTTAGCGGGCAGCCAGTGACACTTCAAGTACAAAGTACCCGTCAACTTGACGGTGCATTGAATGTCTATAACATTAGTGGCCAATTGGTACATCAAACCACTATTGCTGTTGGTACTTCCAATGATTCATTTGTCATTGATACAGAATCGCTGTCAGCAGGTTTGTATGTGGTACACCTTCAATTTGATGAAGGTATTATTCAGAAGAAATTTATTGTGAATTAATGGGGTTAGTGGCTACCCATTTAACTTTGCCTAAAGCGAATACTCGTCAGACGAATCCTTTTATTCAGTGCGAATATTTTATGAGACAAATCACGACATTTCACAAAAACCTTCGTCAGACGAGTGCGCCCGGCAACTTGAGTTCGGCAAAGTTAGACGGATAGCCAACTTACACTTGTACGGACAGGTCGCGACCTGTCCCTAACTTGGACTTATACAATGACCATAAAATTTCCTGACAACTTCCTCTGGGGCACTTCCACTGCTGCTGCCCAAATCGAAACTGCTTCCGACCATAATTGGAAAAATTTCAAATCACGCGACGGTTATACTTTTCTACGTACCAGCGACCACGAAAAACGCCGCGATGAAGACATTGAGTACATTCGTCAGTTTGGTTCCATCTATCGTTGCGGTGTCGATTGGGCGCGATTACAGTCTGCGCCAATGGCTGATTTTGAGCAGGATGTAGTCAAAGAGTACCAAGATTTCTTTCAAAAATTATTAGATGCGGATATGAAAATCATGTTCGTTTTTCATCATTTTTGTAATCCGATGTGGTTTGAAAATAATGGCACTTGGCTCAACCGCGAAAATATACCCGCTTTCATGGATTTTGCTAAAAAATGTATGGAGCATTTCGGTGATTATGCCTACATTTTCAATACCTTCAACGAACCGGGTGTTTATGCACTCAATGGATTTATGATTGGTAATTTCCCCCCACAAAAAAGAGGATATTTCAAAGGCAATCGCGTGCTCGCACACATGGGTGAAGCACACGACGAACTCTACGACCTCCTCAAAGCCAAATATCCCGAAAAGCAAGTCGGCATTTCTAAAAATACAGGTACTTTTTTCGGTACAAATTGGCTGGGAAAATGGGTCGCCAAAAAGTTTGATTGGTGGTTTATTGAGAAGTCAGCAAGCTATTTTGAGAAGAATGATTTTTGGGGAATTAGTTATTACGTGTATATGCCTTTCACGCCCTATCCGGTTTCAGAAGTTGACTATCCCGGCAAACTCAAAAAGATGGGTATTCCCAACGATAAAATGTGGGGTTATCATCCCAAAGGATTGAAAGACATATTATTACGTTATCATAAAAAATACAATAAACCCATCATTATCACAGAAAATGGGGTTTGTACCGACGATGATGAGTTTCGCCAACAAAGCATCAAAGATTACCTCCACACCTGCCACGAAGCCATGCAAGAAGGCGTTGATTTACGCGGCTATATCCATTGGACGACCATAGATAATTTTGAATGGAATCTCGGACCGACTTATCGTTTCGGCTTAGTTCGTGTGGATTTTGACACTATGAATCGTACCATGACAGGAGCAGGAAATTTTTATAAAAAAATTACAGAGGAAAATGCTGTAACGCTGTAAAATTGCCTATTTTTCGCCGTAGCGTAATGCCCTTGTACCGACGAATGACGGTATCCGGCTTGCACCACACTACTGCCGTAACCCGTTATTCGTTGACTCGTTATTCGTTTTTTAACGAATTAATAATCAATAACTTACTGTAATTTTTAATTGTCAATGAATTACGAATTAAAGCACTACCTTGACATTTTTCATGTTTTAAAAATAAAAGTATGTTTATATTTAACATGGGATGTTTTTTTCTGAATTTGGGTTAAAACTCGTCAGACATTTTCAAAATTCATCAATAATACAATTTTTTTCTGACAAAATTTAAATGTCTGACGAGTTTTAACCCAAATTCAAGAATAGACATTTAATACATTAAACAAAAATAAATGTAACGCTGTCAAGCTACATGAATAATTACGCTCAAATGATAAACACTAAACACATTTTCACCCTAATCTGCACCTTTTTCACCGTACTACCCTTGTTCGCACAAAACGGTACACCAACCGTAGCAGGCGCGCGCGGCTTGGCAATGGGCGATGCCTCCGTCACTTTCCGCGACATCAATAGTGCCTTCAGCAATCAGGCGGGATTAGCATTTTTAGATGGAATGAGCTTTACGGCTTTTGGTGAGCAACGTTTTCTTTTGGCAGAACTCGGCTCGTACTCTGCTGCCCTCGCCTACCCGACCAATTCAGGCACTTTCGGATTGGCACTCAACTACTTTGGTTACGAAAATTTTAATGAACAAAAAATCGGTCTTGCCTACGCACGTAAGCTGTTTGATGGTGTGGCAATTGGCGCACAAGTTGATTATATCGGCACACGCATCCCTGAATATGGCTC
>CALHBW010000110.1 GCA_937930625.1 uncultured Saprospiraceae bacterium
CATCCCGTCGAAAGATACACGCATTTTGATTTATTGCAATAATAATATCCTAAACGATCCCATAAGTTTTCGGGGAAAAAGTATGCCGCTGGCTTTGAATATTCCGACTTTTATCAACCTCTATGGTTATGGGTATAAGAATATTTATGAAATGGCAAATCTCGTACCCGTCGAGCATACTGATTTGGTGTTTGAAGGGGTTTTGGTGGAGTAGTTTTGCTTGAATGAGTAGATGGGTAAATGTTTTCATCTACTCATTTTTATACCTCAATAAATAAATCATTCATTGGGGACGAATGAACACATAATTTTTAAGCGTGTAAATCAGCAATTTTACACGGACTATTGTATATCTGGACTTTGGTCATTTTGGAAATTAGGGAATTGGGAAATTAGGAAACCGGGGAATTCTTAATTTCCCGGTTTCCTAATTTCCAAAGTTCAGTTAATTCAAATCTCCAATCTTTTCCGAAGTAGATTCGATGACCCGCTTTTGTGCTTCGATTTCGAGCGATTTATTGTCTTGGTCGGTCATATTTTGTTCAATATCGGCTTCTCTTTCGGCGATTAATGCTTTGGCTTTTGCAATCTCATTTTCGTAAGATTCTTTGTCTTTGGCAAGTTTTTTAAGGTCGCTTTCGAGTTTTTTCAACTCCTTTTTCTCTTCTTTCAATTGGTCTTCCAATTGCTTTTGTGCGACCACCAAAGCAAAGGCATACAGTTGTTTTTCGATGGCTTTATACTCGTCGGCATCTTCATCGGAGTTGAGAAATTCACCGCCCAAATCTATCCAAACCGTCAGCAATGTACCTGCACCCGCCACTTCCGTAGTAGCATACATATTAAAGGCATTATAATTCATATCGGCAATGCGTATACTCTCTGTGTATATTTCGCCCGTTTTGCGGTCATATTTTGATTTACCTTTCATTTCTTTTTTGGTAAATTTTTCCCACAAATTCTGAACATCTTTTTGATTGGCTTTTGGCAATTCTATAGAAAGTGAATTATTGTTGCCCTGACTCATACTTTTTACTTCCTCATTAATAAACTGGGCAAAAACAGAAGAAGCCCCAAAGACAATCATCAATGCAAATGTGAATAACTTTTTCATAATAATTTAGTTTAAAACAAAAGCCTAGAGACGAGAGATATGACAATGACACAAACACTCGTTCCAACTTTTTGTATAATTTTTTTTGTAATAAAAAACGCTTTTATTGGTACAATTAGAAACTTGGACTTTGGACAAAATGGGAATTAGGTAACTGGAGAATTAGGTAACTGGGGAATTAGGTTTAAAATTGTAACTCATTGATAATCAATTGAATATTTTTCATTATTAAAATAAAATAGTTTATTAATTATTTTATGTAAAATTCTAAAAAAGTTCCGATAATTATCGGGATTACCAAATTTCCAAATTACCCAATTTCCTCTGTCCAAAGTCTAATAGAAACGATAAAACCAAAGATGGTCACAATGTATGAAATTCGGAAATTCGGTGATGTTCAAGAAAAATAGGGTGGTGTATAGAAGCGATACTCATCTGACGAATCTGCCTTATTTTTGTCAAATACTGCCCAATTTCCGAATTTCCAAAACGTCCAAAGTTCAAGTTTAACATTCACACAACAAATAATCTGCCACTAAATTCGTCTTTCTCTTTGAATGGTCTTAATTTTGAACGTAACACAGACATTCCTGTCTGTTCTTTACTGGACTCTGGACATTGGAGAATTAGAAAATTTGGTATTAGGTAAATTGTTTTTCATCAAATAATTATAAAATTAAATTAATTGAATATTTTTTGCTTGAATAAAAATTAAATAACTGATAATCAATTATTTACGATTTAAACCCGAATTTCCCTCTCGGCTCAGCCGAGACTAATTCCCATTTTGTCCAAAGTCCAATTATGATGTATACTCAATTTTATATGCGACAAATATATTTTTTCTTTCTCATAATAATCTCAATACTCATATTTTGTGATTGTGCCAATCCCCTAACACCCGAAGGCGGACCACGCGACAAGTTTTCTCCACAAGTTGATTCGACTCAATCTACGCCTTTTTCTGCTACCAATTTTGATGAAAAACGCATCGTTATCAGCTTCAATGAATGGGTCAGATTAAAAAATGCCAATCAACAAATTATCATCTCGCCACCATTGGAAGAGCAACCCGATATTCGGGTGAGAGGCAAGTCGGTCATTATCCAATTTAAAGAAACATTGCGCCCAAATACGACCTATACCATCAATTTTGGTGACGCAGTAGAAGACATCACAGAAGGCAATAAAGCACTCGCACTGCGCCATACCTTTTCGACAGGTGACTACATTGATTCGCTCGAAATACGCGGACGTGTACGCGATGCTGCCACACGCAAACCCCAAGAAGATGTCTACGTGATGTTGTACAAAAATCTCGAAGATTCGGTCGTCTACAAAGAGAAACCATACTATTTTGCCCGTACCAATGCCAATGGCGAATTTGCAATAAAACACCTGAAAGATGGCGAATACAAAATACTTGCACTCAATGACATAAATTTTAATTATAAATTTGATGCAATAGGCGAACAGATTGCTTATGCAGATGAAAATGTGATGCTGACCGATAGTTTCAGACAGCGCATTGACTTGCTTCTTTTTGAGGAAGACCAAGACCTGAGCCTTGCCGGTGCCAAAGCTACACAATACGGGCGTGTGCGTTTTCAACTGACCGAATCGCCCGAAAAAATACAGGTGCAACACCTGACCGACGAGCGCAACTTTCCGGCATTTGCAGAAATTGTGGAAGATTCGGTGATCTATTGGTTTGATGTGCGGGATACGCTGCCTCAACACCAATTTGTGTTGTATTCAGAGACAGAAATTTTGGATACAACCACCTTACAAATTCCCCTGAAAAGTAAATTTTTGGAGGGCAAACCTAAGCTGGATTTGATGTTTCGCTCCCCCTCCAATGCCTCAAATTTGGGTATTGGCGATGATGTCACAGAAAAATATGAACGCGCTGTTTTTTCTACCGAATTAAGAGAAATACAAGCCAAAAAATCTACCGAAGTGGAGTTCAATCACCCGATTTACGAAGTAGATGGAACGAATATTTTGCTCTTAGAAGATACGCTCAAAACTCCCGTTGTGCCTACACTGAATGTCGAACCCAATGACCGCCGATTCCTGATTGTGGATTATGATTGGAAAGATAGTATAAAGTACGAATTGCTGATTCCGGCAGGCGCATTGACCGATATTTACGGACTCAGCAACGATACGCTGCGATTGCCTTATCAAGTCAAAAAAACATCGGATTACGGCAATCTTGATATTATCATTGATTCATTGGAAGCGAACAAAAAATACTTGGTGGAATTGACCACATTAGAAAATGAAACATTGGAGCAAATCATCATAAGCGGCGGAAAATCATTTGAATATACATTTGAATCCATCGAACCCAAAAAATATATTATTCGTGTAGTAGAAGATGATAATGAAAACGGAAAATGGGATTCGGGCAATTATCTTGAAAAAAGAAAGCCGGAGAAAATTTTCACCAAAACCGTTACAGAAATGCGTCCGGATTGGGATACGGAAGTAGCTTTTTCCATAAAAGAAAAACCACAAGAGAGTCGCGGTAATTTGGGAGATAGAAGAGGTGACACATCAAGCGATGAGTTGCCGTCTAATCGTCCTAAATTGAATAAGGGAAAGAATTAGAAAAAACAATATAGGGGCGGGGTATGCTTTGTCCCTAGTTGGAGAAGTGCGGAAACAAATTCAAAAAAACATCCACAAAACAGCAACAAAGCCCTTACATTTGCGTCTTACTCAATATTAAATAAATCAGAAAGTCCACAGAGGTTCTGCGAAAGGTGCCTACCGACTAGGGACTATCGACTATCGACGATTATAATGACAAATACAATTCTTCAAAAATATGCCCATCTGCTCGTCAATTATTCATTGGATGTGCAGCCGGGCGATAAAGTCCTGATTCGTTCTACGACCCTTGCCGAACCCCTTGTACGTGAGGTATATAGAGCAACCCTCCGCGCAGGCGGGCATCCCGAAACGATGCTTGATTTTCAGGGGCAAGAACGCATACTGCTCGAAGAGGGCAACGAATTTCAACTCACGCAAGACCCGCAGTTTCTGCACATTGCTATGGCAGAATACGATTGCTACCTTCGCATCCGTGCGCCCTACAATTTGCGCGAATTACAAAACGTATCGCCCAAAAAAGCCGGCTTGCTCAAAGCCGGACGCGCTCCCGCGATGCGTACCTACACGCAGCGCACCGCTACCCGCGCCCTCAAGCGTTCGCTCTGTCAATATCCGACAATGGCAAATGCACAAGAAGCGGGCATGTCGCTCGAAGAATATGAAAAATTCGTGTATGGCGCGTGTTTTTTATTTGATGAAAATCCTGAAAAACGCTGGCTCGAAGTCCGCGAATACCAACAAGCTATCGTCGATGTACTCAATCGCCACGAAAACATCAGATACAAAAACGACAAGTTTGACATCACCTTCTCCACTAAAGGCAGAACGTGGATTAATTCGGACGGACAAACCAATATGCCTTCCGGCGAAGTCTATACGTCGCCTGTCGAAGATTCGGTCAATGGGATGATTCACTTCAGCCTACCCGCTTTTCATGGCGGACATGAAGTGACAGACGCCACACTATGGGTCAAAGACGGCGAAATCTATAAGTGGGAAGCCAAAAAAGGCAAAAACTACTTGGATTACGTCTTTTCGCTCGACGGTGCGCGACGCTTTGGCGAAGCAGCCATCGGTACCAATCGCAATATACAGCGCATCACCAAAAATATATTGTTTGATGAAAAAATAGGCGGTACCGTCCACATGGCAATCGGTCAATCTTATCTCCAAACAGGCGGTAAAAACCAATCCTCCATTCACTGGGATATGATTACTGACATGCAAAACGGTGGCGAAATCCACGCCGACGGACAAGTCATTTACCGCGACGGAGATTTTTTATTTTTATAATGTAAAATGAGTGAATTTTGAATGAGTGAATGAGTGAATATTTTTCAATGTAAAAATGATTAAATGCGGTAATGATATTTAATCATCTATTCATTTACTCATTTCCAATTCGCTCATTCAAAATTCACTCATTCACTCATTGTTATGAAAATAGGTTTATTTTTCGGTTCGTTCAATCCGGTACATATCGGGCATCTGATTATTGCCAACTATATGGCTACACAGACGGATTTGGATAGAGTTTGGATGGTCGTGACGCCACAAAATCCTTTGAAAAAAAAGGCGTCATTGGCAGGAGATTATGATAGATTGAATTTGGTGCGCCGCGCATTGGATGATAATAATAACATAGAAGCCTCGGACATCGAATTTAAATTGCCCAAGCCTTCTTATACTATTGATACGCTAACCTATCTAAAAGAAAAATATCCGAAATACGAATTTGCCCTCATTATGGGTGGCGACAATATCGCTACGCTGCACAAGTGGAAAAACTACGAACAAATCCTCGAAAATTATCACATTTATGTCTATCAACGTCCCGAATACGAACTCGGCGAACTCGCCACACACCCACACGTACATGTGTATGAAGCTCCATTGATGCAAATCTCCGCTACCTACATTCGCAAGTGTTTACGCGAAGGCAAATCCATTAAGTATCTTGTCCCGGATGTCGTTATGGAAGAAATTATGGCAAGCCATCTTTATCAATGAGTGACTTCGAATGAGTGAATGAGTGAATGAGTGAATGAGTGAATTTTGAATGAGTGAATATTTTTCAATGTAAAAATGATTAAATGTGTTAATGATATTTAATCATTTACTCATTTTCCATTCACTCATTCACTCATTGACCCATTCAATATCACTCTTCTTTCACAGATACAAACACGCCCATTATGGAAAGTGCTTTTTGAGAGGCGAGTTGTTCTGCACTTTTTTTGCTAAAATCTTCTGCACTGGCTTTTTCCTCTTCATCAATCAATACAGAGACTTTAAATCGGTCGCGATTATCAAATTTGAACTTGGAATCGACACGGTAAGAAACCACTTTATTGCTTTTTTGACACCACTCCAGCAATTGGCTTTTGTAGTTGTCGTCGTAGGTTTCGAGTTGGCGAATATCGAGGTAGCCACGCAAAATTTTATAAATCACAAATCGACGGGTACGTGAATAACCCACATCCAAATAAACTGCTCCAACGAGTGCTTCCAAGGCATTGCCAAGCATCGAATGGCTGACATTATCAACACCGTTTTGTTTTAGAAATACATCAAGCCCCATTTGGTCGCCAATATCGTTGAGGGATTTGCGTTTGACGATTTTAGAGCGCATTTTGGTGAGAAACCCTTCGTCTTGGCGTGGATATTTTTTGAATAAGTATTCCGCTACGATAGTACCGAGTATCGCGTCACCGAGATATTCGAGCCGTTCATTATTTTGGGTGATACGGATGCCGTGTGCGTAAGACTTGTGTAGAAAAGCCAATTTATACAAGGGAAGATTTGCAGGTACAAACCCCAATAGTGAGGTGATTGACCTAACAAATGTTTTATCTTGTGAAAAATGATAATTATATCTTCTCCTAATAAACTTTATAATCAAATCTGCGGTAATTTACCTAAAATGTAATTGTTAAATTGCCTGATTATCAAATTGTTATTGCGGTTTTTGTAAAGTACAGCAAATTAACTCAAATCGCGGATAATGCAGCTTAGTCTATAGATTGGTAGTCCATAGTTCATAGAGAGCGTCGTGAATTTTATCGTATTTCACGTTTCCCTATGAACTATTGACCATTGACTATCGACCGTTGCGGTTTGTCCGCAATTTGAGTTAATTTATTTAGCTATGAAACAAAATAACAATAACAATAAAACAATGGCAGTGTATAAGGTTTCGTAATGGATTAGCTTAGATTGATTGGTAAAATTATGGAAATCTAAGCACAAATTCAAAAAGACATGACTTTTAGGCAAAACAAAATTTGTAAACTACCCAAAATTACCTACAAAATAGCCGTCCATATCGGATTCGAACCGATGACCTTCGCCGCGACAAGGCGCTATCCTAGACCAGACTAGACCAATGGACGGGGTGGGGAAGTTTAAGTTTAAGTTTAAAAATTTAATTTTCAATTAAATTTATATTTTACAAATTTGTAATTATTTTTTTTTTCAAAAAAAATAATTTTTAAACTTAAACTTAAACTTAAACTTAAACTTAAACTTAAACTTAAACTTAAACTTCACTCGGTACGCCCGGTGGGGTTCGAACCCACGACCCCCTGATTAAAAGTCAGGTGCTACCACCAACTGAGCTACGGGCGTATGTGTTAGTTTGTGAGTTGCGAGTTAGCGAGTTTTTTGATTTTGCTTCGCAAAATTTCTCACCGTCTGTTGTCAACCTCGCCATAAAGAAAAAGTCCTGATTTCACACAGAAATCAGGACTTTATAAAGTTTGCTTTTTATCTTCGTTAACTTCATAACATACCGATTCCCTTGCGCCGGAGTTTATCATCCGCACTTGCAGCCTTCTTATCGGCTTTGGTTGATATGTTATTGAAATTTGTCATTTTTTTTATTAATGTTGTCCCGATAGCTATCGGGATTGTTTTTTGGAATTTTTATCACTATTGGGGACAAGGAAAAAGAACAAGTTAATTTGGGTTGGATTATTCTTTTCGTCGTCCCATAAATGCGACAGTGATAAATACGTTTTGTGATTAAAGAAAGTTCGCGCACTGTATATTTTTTTATGTAAATAATTTTAAAATACTGATAATCAAATAATTAAAAGGTGAAAAAAATGTACCTCCGAAATTCGTTCTACTGATTCGCGGCTAAAATGATGGATAGTTATCATTAAACATAAATTATTACGTCAATGTGTTTACCAATTTTGAATAATAAAATAAAACGAATAACGAAAATACGACACTACTTCGGCACAATAGAGTAAATTCCGTTATTTCTTATCCAGATAGCCTTATCTGCTCCCGTGACATCGCCATCCATATTGAAATCGGCGGGAGAATAGATGTAGAAATCTCCATTATCAATTTGAAAAATGATTTTGTCTGCGCCATTGATATCATAGCCGGGATGGTCAGAGGCTTGGTCGGCATCGCCGGAAAATAATCCCCAGACACCCGGTTCAAGTTCAAGTTGAGCAGGCTGCGCCGGACTACCGTAAGTATTTTGAGCGCGAAAATCGTAGGTCAAAACGCCATTAGCCACATTTACAGGCACGGGCGACATCGCCCCAATATGCGTACGATGCTCAACCAACACATAAAAACTTCCTGCCGTATCATCAGAAAGCGGCAAGGGCTTGACGGGATGAATACTACCATCCTTGTGCAGCAGCATCGCAGTTTGTGCAAACGTGGATGATACCTCGGGCGTACTACGTAGTGACACCAAAACCCAATCCACTACATCATTATCATAGCTTCCGGTCGGATAGTATCGCCCTTCCTTGCCGGCATAGTTCCATGGGTTATTGGTATAAGGTTGTACTGCGGTTGAGTTGCTTTGTCCCGGTAGTACTGAGCGAAGTGTATTGAGGTCGGTACGCATACGATTTGTTTGTGGAGAATAAGCTCCCTCAAGCCACACGCTCACGTTAAGGCTTAGTGGCTCATAAAATTCGACAATCAATTCGGGGGCAGAACGTACACAGCCGCTTTCAGTATAGGCAGTCCTGAAGCCTGTTCCTTGAAGTACTAATGCAACGGCATTATATGTATTCCAATCCGGTCGGCTGACGATTTCTTGTATCACTTCGGCGATGTCGGGACTGCGCTCGGCATTTTTGGCATCATTATCCACCCAAGCATCAAATGACCAGCTAATAGAATGGCGTGTCGCGGGTCGATTAGAAATATTTTGATAGCCATTTTGGAAAAGAGGTGCGTCTCCTGCCGCTTGCCCGTAGAGTGTGAAATTATTAGATGTATTGGAAGTCGCATATGCCCGAAACTGGATGTACGCTCGTGTGATTTTTGCACCTCTTGGAATATTCAAATCATCAAAACGGAAGGCAGTTTTTTGCTCGTTGCCCAATAAAATAGAATTACCCGAAGTGGATACCTGACCATTTGATGATTCTACTGCACTGTTATAATAAATGGAAGCTTTTGAGCGAGCTACATCAAAATTTTGCGGACAACCAAGTGCCTCATTGAGATGCGGACATAAATCCAAAATTGCCAATTTCCCATCTTCTTGTTCTGCTTCATTGGTAATATAAATTTCCCGATTCCCCGTAAAATCAACAGCTTCGCGCTGCAATTTTTCATCAAAATTATACGCTGTGATTTCTCCGTCAAAAAACACGCCCGGCGTAAAATCTTCTATTACCCAAAACCGCCTTTCCCCCATCAACAGCAGCAATTTTCCATCGGGACTTAATGCGGCTGAGGTGACTTGGTAATAATCTCTTGCAGGGGCATTGATACTGACATCAATCACGCTAATGTATTCAGCTACATATTGTTGGTTGGGGTTTGGCGCAGCAGGTACCCGGTACAAATAACACCTTCCTGCATAAGATTCATTCCCCGTTGCATCACTTTTTGTAGTGATATAAATGTAATCATCGTAGTAAAAAATACCTTCTGCATTATCAATACTTGAGGTCGGAAAACGAAAATTGATAATACCCGCTACGACATCATTTTCGCAGAAGAAATCAGGATTAGGAACGCGGTAAATCGACAAATCGTCATACGCGCCACTTGGTGAGTAGAGGGCATTCCTATCGCCGGTATCTGCAATGTAAAGATTACCATCATTGTCTCTTGTCATATCCTCCCAATCGTAATTGAAAGCATTGAGCAGGTTGATGCTTCGATATACATTGCCACTAGTGTCGGATGCGTGCAGCAGTGCGCCGTTTGTACCATCATTTATCGTCCAAAATCCGCCTTTACCCATACTGACTATGCCGGAGGATTCGCGCATAGTGATAGATAAATCGGCTATCTCACGAGGCGCGATATCAGCGAAAGTTAAAGTGGGGAATAAAAATAAAGTATTGATGAATAGGCATAGCAATCCCATTCCAAATCTTGAATATTTCATGATTTAGTTAATTTAATTCAAACACAAACACTTGATAATTAAGTGTTTGTAATTAAAAGGTAATACAAAAAATAATAGCGTGTTTTGTTTTTAGGAGTGAGTTCAGGCATGGATGGGAAAGCGAAGCGAATGTTTTATTGGTTTTTAATTCAATTGAATAAAAAAGGCTTTTGTGACAACGCAAATGTATTGCTTTTGCATAAGTAAAAGTGTGATTCTTTTAACTATTTATAAGAAAAAATGATTTTTGACAAATCACTGACTATCTCCAAGTGGATGAAAGACAGAGCTTATTGATGGATAGGAGAAGCGATTTAGAGTGGATAAAGGAGTGAATTTTTGAGTGTTAAACTTGATTTGCGTATTAAAACTTGTTCGTGTAAGGAAAAGTTTTGTAATTTCGGTTTTCGCAATGAGCGCAAGGTACAACAAAACTTATAAATTCCGAAAAATAACCAACAAATTTTGAAAAGATACGCATTTTTACGTTTAACATATATTTAAAATGTGTTTTTGGAATTTGGAATTTTTACACACTATGATAAGATACTTTTTAATTGTTGGATGTTTATTTGTCACTTCTATATCAATCGGTTACGCGCAAAAGGCGAAATGGGATAAGGCACTCAGCCCACGCATTGCTAATTATGATATCAGCGTAACTCTTGATACAGCAGCCAAAACGCTGACCGGAAAAGAAGTGCTTACTTGGCGCAATGACTCGCCTGATGAGATAAAAGAACTCCGTTTTCATTTGTACTTAAATGCGTATAAGAATACCGAATCTACTTTTTTGCGAAGTGGCAGTCGTTTTGGCAGATTGCCGGAAGATGAACTCGGTTGGGGATGGATGGATATTATAAGTATCGAAGATGAAAATGGCAAAGACCTTACGGCGGGTATGGAATTTATTCATCCGACGGATGATAATGAAAACGACCAAACCGTTCTGCGTGTACCGCTTCGTAAGTCGATAGCCCCAAGAGAAACTGCTGAGTTTAAGATTAATTTTGTGTCTAAGTTGCCACGAATTATCGCACGTACAGGCTTCGAGGGCGAACATTACTATTTTGTAGTGCAGTGGTTTCCAAAAATTGGCGTGTATGAAGAAAAAGGTGAACGCGGTGCAAAAGAAGGCAGCTGGAATTGCCACCAATTTATCCCGACTACGGAGTTTTACGCTGATTTTGGGGTGTATGATGTCGAAATTACGCTTCCGCAAGGGTATATCGTAGGAGCTTCGGGTGTTTTTCAGGAAGAGCGAAAAAATATGAACGGCACAAAAACCGTCTCTTACCGTGCAGAGGACGTGATTGATTTTGCATGGACGGCTTCGCCTGATTTCGAGGAAATGGAGCGTCAATGGAAAGACGTTAAAATCCGCTTGTTGATACAACCCGAACACAAAAGCAACTCCGAAAAATATCTTCAATCTACCATAAATGCCTTCGAATACATGGATAAATATGTAGGCGAATATCCTTACACAACTTTCACAATAGTCGATCCGCCAATTTACGGAATAGGTTCTTCGGGTATGGAATATCCGACTTTGATTACGGGTTTGCCGGCATTCACGATACACGAAGGTGTGCGACAAGTAGAGATGGTCACGATACATGAATTTGTACACCAATATTTTATGCAAATGGTGGCAAGCAATGAACAAGAGGAAGTCTGGCTCGATGAAGGTTTTACGACCTATTATGAGAATCGTATTGCAGACCATTATTATGGTGAAAAAACATCCGAAGTCAGTGTTGGCGGTTATAATCGCGGTGATGGCGAAGTATCGCGCCTCAACTATACGGGCATGTCCAATCCACGCGTAGCTCCCTGCGCCACGCCGGGTTGGGAATTTAAGGTTGGTGGTGAGCGCAATATTATGTACCACAAAACAGGCTTGTGGATGAAAACATTGGAACGCATGGTCGGCATCGAAACGATGGATAAAATCATGCAAACCTATTTCAAGCGTTGGAAATTTAAGCACCCGACAGGTACAGATTTTATTGTAGTTGCCAACGAGGTCGTTACGCGTGAGCATGGCGATAAATTTGGTAATAATTTGAATTGGTTTTTTGACCAAGTAGTCTATGGTACGCAGGTGTGCGATTACAAAGTGCGCTCCATCTCCAATCGCAAGCAAAATGACCCTATTGGTATGTTTGAAAATGCGAATGGTAAAAAACGTTGGCGTGACCGCCGCGACGAAGAGGGTTATGAAGAAAAATCAGTCGATTATCGTTCGCGTGTCTTGCTGGAGCGCGTGGGCGACCTCATAGTACCGCTTGATGTATTGGTGCGTTTTGATAATGGCGATGAAGTACTCGAAACATGGGACGGCAAATCGCGCAATCACGAACTCATTTACGAGCGTCCCGAAAAAATTGTTTCGGCACAGATTGACCCCGAACAAAAAATATTGATGGATATTGATTTGAATAACAATAGCTTAACTACAGAACCGGACGATGACCCCATCTTAAAATGGGCATCAAAAGTCTTGTTCTGGATGCAAAATGCTTTACAATCAACTTTCTTCTTCTTCTAAAAACGGCTCACGATTGACGAAACACTCGCTTCCGTCAACCGTCCACCGTCAACCGTTGTACATGAATCCGATTACAGTATTTTTAAAAGGTATTTCGCACACATTCCGTTTGTTTTGGATGTGGTTATTGTTGTTTTTGCTGATATTCGTTTTGGGGCTGACCGTAGCGATGCCATTTGCGGGGATTATGGAGGAATCCATTGGCAATTCGCTCGAAATCAGCAAACTACTCCCCGCCTACGACCACACAGTCTGGACAGATTTTATGAACGCTCATGGCGATAAAATCTCCGGTTTGACCAGTCAGGTTCGATGGATGGTGCCGGTATTTTTACTGGCGTATATTTTTCTGAGTGGCGGTATTGTCAAATCATTTGCGACCCTATCCGAAGGTTTTAGCGGACAGCGTTTTATGGCGGCTTGTACGCAGTATTTTTGGCGATTTTTTCGTTTGTTTGCCTGGCTAATGTTGTTTCAGGGAATTGTAGTGGCTTTACTATATGGCGGTGCATTCTTTATCGGTTTGGGCGGTGATTTTGGCAATCTGCGTAGCGAAGCCATCTTCACGGATATGGGCAAAATCATCCTGCCAATTCATCTCTTTTTGGCAACCTTCATTGCGATGGTGGGCGATTATACCAAAGTCCGTATCGTCAAAAATGAACGGTATAATTGGTGGGTCATTGCCGATTTCTTCCGTAGTTTTGGTATGTGTGTGCAGAATTTTTTCCGGACGTATTTTGTTTATCTGCTGGATATTTTGCTACTGATAGGCGTGTATGCTTTATACTTGTTTTTAGCCCCCAAAATTGGAATGACAGGCAAAGCAGCCATTCTTATCATGTTGATTGTCCAGACTTTGGTGATGTTTTTCCGCTTAGGAACGCGCTTATTTGCCATTGGTAGTGCCAATGTGATGTATGATGGTATTCAGCGAAAAGAAAATCCGGAAATTATAGAAGAAATTAGAGAGGATGAACAAACGATAATCGCCCCCGTACCCATCATCGCAAACGAAGAACAAGAAGCCGCGACTATTGATGATGATGAATTTGATGAAGAAGACCAAGAATACAACGAACGCGAACACATTATTGATTGGGCTCCTTATCAGGATGAATAATTAGTGCCGTAACCCGTTATTCGTTGACTCGTTATTCGTTTTTTAACTAATTGGTAGTCCTATATTTGTAATGCTATATGAATAATAATTTTGAACCACTAAGCAACTAAGCAACACTAAGTATCTCATAAGCAATTACTTAGTGATTCTTCGTTCCTTAGTGGTTCAAAAGATAGCATTACAAGTGTAGGACTACCAA
>CALHBW010000111.1 GCA_937930625.1 uncultured Saprospiraceae bacterium
AAAATCATTCATCGAAAAATACGCTACATCATTTATACACCCGCCGAAATGAACGGAGAGCAAGCCGAACTCGAATTCAATGCACTTTTACTTTGGTCGAAATAGCATCCTTATATATAAATTTCGGATATAAGCCGGTTTTTACTTAATTTTGGCGTACTTTTTGAAAATTACTAAAAAAAATAACTGACTTTGCTATTCTAAATTTATACATTCATATATTTGTAAATGCTGACGAATTAGCAAATAAGAAACGATTCTACGAATTCACAAATTTATATTGACTAAAATTAAATAAAAATGAATACAGCTATTAAAACATTGATTTTATTTATTGCAGCTGCTTTATTATTTACTGTTGGCTGTCGCAATGCTTCTGACGATAGTGAACCGGGCATTTTCGATTTGCGTGTGGATGGTGTTGTTGTCCAGATGAATGGGGGCAATCACCAATTAGGCACTATTGCCAGATTTGAAATGAACCTCAGCGACAATAGAGATTTGGCGGGGTTTGAAGTGAATGTAGGCGGTGCATTAGATTATACCGAAAATCTCGAAGGTTCGACAGCTAATATTATTTACGATTTTACTGTCGATGCGGATACCTATGATGTAGGTGATATGATTCAGATAATTTTCATTGTGGAAGACAGCTATGGAAATATAGGACGCGAGGGGTATTTCATGACGGTTGTAGAATAGGTCGTTTATGATGCATTTTATCGTCGGAACGGGGCGTTGTGGTACCAATTTATTGAATAAAATGCTCGGCTACCACCCACAAATTACGGCGGTAACGGAGACACATTTTATTAGTACACTGGCAACACGATTTGCCGACACAGCACTGTCACCGCAAGATTTCTGGACGATAATTGACGAGCATTATAGCTCAAACGGACAATATCGTTGGACGGATGCCCATCTTGAATCCGGCGGTGTCGCAAATAAAGATATTTTTCGTCAACAATTTATCGAAAAAAGCCATACACGCACTTCACATGAGGCGCGTGTGTGGCTTTTTTTTGAAATGTGCTATGCGAAAACGCCTAGCGCAACGCAGCATTTTTTTCTCGATAAAACCCCTCAATACGGCTTACACATACAAGCAATTTCGCGGCTTTTTCCTTCGGCTAAATTTGTACATCTCATTCGCGACGGGCGTTTGGCGGCAGCCTCAATGGTGAAGCACAAAGGCATCAGTCGCCTTATCAAAGGCGGACATCCTGACGCGCTCATGGATTTTAGCTACCAAGCCCAAATCAGCAAGATTGAACCTTATCAAGCCAATATGGAGGAAGCGATTTTGTATTGGGAAAAAGTCGTCAAAGCTACCCAATCGCAAGCCGCCAAGCTACCGGATACACAATATTTAGAATTGTATTATGAAGACCTAATCGCACAACCGCAAGATACGCTGCGTCGGGTTTGTGATTTTCTCGAAATTCCCTTTACCGGGACTTGGCACCGCAAAGCCACTCTACTACCCAACCCGCAAGCCTTCACACGCGAATGTAACCGATTGACGCCTGACGAATACGCCTTATTAACCAATTTAGTAAAAAATACGCTTTCCGAACACAATTATTTTACAGGAGATTTTAATGAATTTAAGAACGAAAAAAAAATACAAAAAATTGATAAACAAGTGTTTAGAAATATTCTCCGTCGCTTTCTCAATATGAATTAAAATTTTTTTATCTAAAACTTTCAGAAAATATTGAAAATATTGAAAATAAGTTGTAAATTGCAATCACAATGAATCTTTAATCTAATACCAAATAACTTTCTTATGAGACTTCCGCGAAAATTTTTGAAATTTGATTATTACATACATGCTCTGTTTGGACTTGTAATGTTTTCAATGTTATTTATGATTCCTTACACAATATATCTTTTGATATATGCCTTTGCTTTGCTGAGTATTTGGCAAGTATTGAGCGCATTGATTTTAGGACTTGGGTACAGTGATAGAAAGCGGATATATTATTTGTGTGCTGTTGCAGTGTTTATCATCATTATAATGTTGTTGCAGCACTATTATAGTCTTTATGCCCTATTAGCTTTTATGGCTCTTGCATTAAATGCTTGGTATGGTGTTTTGACCTACAAAGATGCCACTTACCGAACACCATCTTTCTGGGATTTAGAATTTTGATTCCATAAAAATATTCACTCACTCAAAATTCACTCATTCAAAATTCGCTCATTCGCTCATTCACTCATTGAACATGACCATAATCACCTACATATTATACTTGAAAGCCAGCATATGGATTACATTTTGGGTGGGTCATTCATTGTATAAAAACGGACGATATTTTCTGATAGAAGCTTTTGACAATAAAGAAATTGCGGATGCTGTGAATCGACTCTTGCTCATTGGTTTTTACTTGGTGAATATTGCTTACATGCTCTTAGTATTGCGTGCAGAATATGCCATCACAAATACAGCACAAATCATCGAAACGGTATGCAGCAAAGTAGGCATGATAGTCTCGGTATTGGCAGCAATGCACTTTTTCAACTTGTTGGTTTTTACATTCATCCGGTGGTATAGGGCGCAGCGTGTGCAGCATCCTTTTCTGGAAAAAATGATTAAAATTTTCTCATAAATAAATCTAATTTTGAATGTTGAATGAATGAATTTTGAATGTAAAAAAAGCATTATGACAGCTTGTATAAAGTCAGATAGCTACATTAAAATTCGTTCATTCACTCATTCAATATTCACTCATTCAACATTACTTATATGAATTATTCAGTCATTGCGTACATCATTTACCTGTGGGTAGGCGTGGGTTTGACGCTTTGGGTGGCGCATATTTTATTCAAAAATGCAAAGGTGTTTTTTAACGATATTTTTGACAATAATGAAGCCCTTGCTGTGTCCGTCAATCACTTGCTCAAGATGGGTTTTTACCTCATCAATATCGGCTTGGTGATGTACCTGCTCAAGCATCATTATACGATTACCAACTACGAAACACTGCTTGAGGTATTGAGTGCCAAACTCGGCGGCGTGGTGCTACTACTCGGTGCTATGCACTTTTTGAATGTGTATATCTTATTCAAATTGAGGCGTAAAGCAACACACAAAACACCGCCGTTAGCCCTTGCAAATGGCGAACACCCATATTTTGGAGACCGATTGAAAGAAATCGAAGAAGTAGCTCTGGAGGAAGAGGCTTAATTGGAAGTGCAAATTCAAGTTCAAGTTCAACAAAAAAATCGCTTTCAGCGAATTATGAAATAAGAAAGCGTCGCTTGGTTTAGCTCATTCAAACAGAACATCAAATTATTTAACGCCAAAATCTGCCTTAACCCTTTAAAATGGTTTATGCGAGAATAACAGAAATGTTGTTCTCGCTTTTTGTTTGGAAGGTGTTTTGTATTTTGCAGAATAAATTAATTCTACATTAAGACTCTTGATTTATTGACTTTCAGAGAGTTATATCAGCGCGATTTAAATGTTCATTTTAATAATAAAACGACTGCAAAACTAACTAATTTATGCAGTGTGCATTTTAAATTTAAATTAATTAAATGTATTTATTTTTCATTTAAATAAAATCAACTGAAACATACACAAATAACTGATAATCAAGTTCTTTTAGAGTCTTAATGTAGAATTAAGGCATGTTTAGAATTGCAGTTGACACTTTCTTGCCATGTAGCAAATACTCCAAATTGAGTAAATGACGCAGAGG
>CALHBW010000112.1 GCA_937930625.1 uncultured Saprospiraceae bacterium
TTATTCTACTCCAATGGGGGTGTCGTTTGGAGGAACTATTTGTATGTGACCCCGATTTTTTGACCTTTGAGCGTTTGTACATGCAGAACGATTCTTTAACAGTGGGTGATATGATAGCTACGCCGGACGGTGCTTTTGTCATTTGTGGCGGTATCGGCGATGATGTTTTTCTAATGAAAATTGACCAAGATGGGGACACTATCTTTTTTGAGCGCGATGTGATTCCCTTTAGCAATGAAACCTGTAATTCCATCGCGATGACACCTGATGGCGGGTTTATAACTTGTGGTGCACAGGAAAGTAGAGCATATCTGGCAAAATATGACGCTCAAGGCAAGCATCAAAACCAGAATAGACAAGCCGAAATCAGTGATTGTGCATGCATTACTGATGAAGGTGGCGGGCAGTACATCATTTCAGGAAGAATACGTCATAATAATGGAATAATGAATACCTATGTAGCTCCCGTCGCACTCAATAATACATTTCCTCTTATCATGCCGGGGCATCTGCCTTCTCCGGCAAGAAGTGGTGTGGAAGTGACACAAGCGGTATTGGCTACATCGGACGGGTATGTCGCCACCGGTTTTTCGTATAATTCAACCCCTCCCGAAAATGGTGCTGCTGTACATTTTTATAGACTTAATGATGGTATGAGTAAAATTGAGGGTAGCGAAAAATTCTATCACTTGGGTACACAGCAGGATATAGCCCATGATATAGTAGAAACACCACAGGGCAATTACATGGTAGTAGGTGACTTTCACACAACTGCCCAAGTTGCCAACGGTATCGATATATTTGTCATTGAAGTCGATAAAAACGGAGAAATAATCAACCAATACAGTTACGGTGGAACACGAAGAGATATTCCCTCAAATATCATCCATGCCCACCAAAGCAATGAGTATATTATCACGGGTTATTCAGAAAGTTTTGGAGATAGCAGTCGGGATGTTTATATCTCAAAAATCAATCAAGATGGTACGCTTGTTTGGGAAAGAACATTTGGTCAATCGGGCGTTGACGAAATAGCTAATGCGGTACTTCATACAGGTGACTGTGGGTATATCATCGCCGGACGAAGCACCCAGAACGGGCTACACCGCCCCTATGTTATCAAAATAAATGAAAATGGCAGTGTCCAATAAGTGGAAGTACAAGTTTAAGAATAAGTTTAAGTTTAAATAAATAATTCATTTTCAATGAATTATGAAAATTAAAAGTGTCGCTTAGTTCAGTCCAACGACTTACATAAAATAATTTATACGAAAAAACAGTTAAAAAGTGTTTACAAATGCGTTGTCAATAGAATGTCTGTACAGACATTCTATCACCATGATAAAAATTGCTCCGCATGAATGAGAAAAGTAAGACATTTTGGAAATTTACATTATTGTATCTTATCAGTATTTTGCTGGTAGGTATAGCCGTATTTCAGAACGTCAAATTGTCACCCAGAATGAAAGCCTCGCCGGTTGTTTCAGTAGAAGAACGATTAGTCAATCAGCAAAAACTCTTGTTTAAAATCCAAAAAATAAATGAGTATCTGTCAGAATTAGAGATATTGGAAGACCGCCTCTCAGATACAGAAAATAATGCCCGTGAAATTGGTCAAATCAAGACCCAAATAGACCGAATTACACTAAGGCTTCGCTCCGAAATTGAAAAATATCGTGACGAGTCCGACGGAGAATTATATGCTGAAATTTTTAGAAACTTCGATAGACTTATTAGCTTGCGAATGCTTAACGACGGCTTGAAAATCAAAAACCTGCAAGCCCAAGAAGCCCTCAATGAATGTAAGCAAACTTCAGAGTCTGTATTGACTCATTCTACATCTATCGTAAAAAAAGCGCAATAAGCGTGTTTATATGATTGATGTTTTCTATTTTTACCAATTAATATCAAACAGTAAAATACTATCAATTTATTTGATAGTAAAACATATCGGAAATATCACACATGAAACCGACCAATAAAAAAGAATACAACAGGTCGATAATAGGCTTCTTTGTTATGTGGGCACTTACTACTGCCTTGCTAGTATTTGCATGCCTTCAGCCATTTAAAACACCCAAGTTGGAAAATGCAAAACTCCGAAAGGAGAATGAAAGCCTCAAAAAAGATTCTACCCAACAATATTTGCTAATCAGTACAATTGACAGCATCAATACCACGATGAAAAACCTCAAAAACAATCCTAATGCGCTCAAAAAACTGAGTACTTATCCGAATGTAAATTTGGAAAATAGCGATATGAAAGACAAACTCAAAGAAATGAGTGGTAGAATTGTAGAAGTAGTAAAAGCCAATAGTGTAAATGGCAATGATTTACAAAAACAATTGCAGGATTGTAATGAAAAATTATCGCTGAAAGATGAACAAATCAATACCTATAGAGCCACTATTTTACAGAAAGATTCCGAAATTAATCAATTGAAATATCTGAATAGTCAATAAAATATAAAACAAACACTCAACTGAAATATCAACTGGTGAAGTTTAAACTTAAACTTAGACTTAAACTTCACCTCCACACACACGAACAATGTTTACAAAACTATCGATCGGCTTCGTCATTGCGATGCTATCGCTTGTATTTACTCAACTGATAGCCAACAGGCTCAAATCAAAAATCAGGAGTCAGGCAAAAAAAGTCAAACTTTTTTCGCTCAACTCCATTATATACCTGTTGCTATTTGTCGCTGTATTGACGCTGCCTGTATTACTTACGCTGCTCAATATCAGCGTGGTATGGATATATACCATCATTGCGGTTTATGCCCTCTTAATTGGTTGGCTCCATACTTGGTCGTTTTACAAGCAAGTCAAATGGGCGGAAAAAGGCGTTGATATCTTGCCGGATATTTTGTATGCCGCTGCTATCACAGCATTGGGTACGATTACTTTTTTGGCAGTTATCAACTTCATGGGCAATCCTTACACAGAACCGAACAATTACACATTCGTGATGTTGCCATTTGTGTTGCCTATGTTTATACTGAAAACAGTCTTTTTATTGGAAAAAGTGCCGGTTTTAGATTATCCTAAATATAAAGTCAGCAAAGGCGATGTGAAAGTTGCTCCCGAAGAGCGCCGAAATTCCCGTTTGATTGGTGTGACCTTGATGATTCCTATGGGCGAAAACGACGAAGAACTCACCCCCATAGAATGTAGATTACTTAGCGATATTGAATTTGGCATCAACGTATTCCAACTTTTCAGACAATACAACAACCGCCCCGAACTTCAAAGCATCAAAACACACGACGACCAAGGCAACGAATACGAATATCTTTTCTATTTCAAACCCAGATTTCTCGGCAGAAAACGATTCATCGACCCGGAAATCAACGTCGTCAGAAATAAAATCAGCAATAAAGACATCATTATTTTACAAAGACACGAAACAATTTTGAATGAGTGAATTATTAATGCGTCAATGCGATAATGCTACAATGCGATAATGAAGAAAACATTGTAGCATTAACGCATTTCAGCATTATCGCATTATTAATTCACTCATTCACTCATTCAAAATTAATCTATGAACCCTTCCTCGCTCAATAAGCACCTGCCCGTCAACTGGGAAAACGGCATGATGATGACCGCCGGACACCTCGTTGCCCTCAACCAATATCTCATTGGTGCGATACACAATGCCACTATAGCCCACGTCAATCCCATAAATTATGGCTTACTCCCCTGCTACGACAAAAATTATAATGCACTTGAAATCGTTGGTGATTCGCCCAAAGAATATTTTAGTCTGGAATTGGTGCGTTGCCTCGCAGTGACACCCGGCGCAAATATACTCTCCATCACGCCCGAAACCGTGAGTGCCGGACAATACAAAAAATCTGACCTCATTGCCCAAATCAATCTCGGCGATAGCATTGAGCGATACCTCCTGCTCTATCTCGAAATCATGCCCGATTACGACCCCGTAGGCACACCTGACCCTAACGAAAATTTTGACCGCAAACCCCACCTCAACCTCTCTGTAAAGCTCAAACACACCACCCTCAATTATCCGCACGAAATCACTGACAGATACAGCAACAGCCCCAATGTACTTCCACTCGCCCTCTACGATGCAGGCGACAGAGCGCACCCCACCCAAATCAAGCAATTTATCCCGCCTTGCGTAAGTTGCGACTCCTTTCAGCCCCTTGCCAAACTCTATGACAGACTCAAAAAAATAACAGAAAACATGCTCATCAGTTGTACCGAAGTGATGAAATTTGTACACGAAGATTCACAGAAAAATCTGCGCTCGCAGGTTGCTGTGGACATGAGCGTGATATTGCCCCCGATTATCCAAAGTCTGGTTCATATTAACAGCCAATTTAAGACCTCATTGCGCTACGAATCGCCTGTACATTTGGTACAAGCCTTCAAACAATTGGCGATTGCTGTGCGCTCATCTTACTTTACACTCAATCAAGCGCGTAGAAGAGAATTGGCGCGTTATTTCGCTGAATTTCATGGTGTTCCCGGTGATTTTATGGACACTACAGGCGCAGTAGAAAACGCCGAGTATGCACACGTCAATATCTATCATTCGTGTTTTGAACATATTTTAAAATTCCTTAAAATGTACGCCGACCTATTCAAAGAAATGTCCGAAAAAGGACTCAAAACCTCCGAATTTGCACCCGGAACCTATCGGGAAGATGTCCCACAACAACCTACGTATCAACCCGACCCAACACCTGCTCCGACACCACCACCTCCGCCACCCACAACTTCTAATGATGATGATGATTGGGGGATGATTCTTGGTTAGTCAGTTGATAGTCAATGGTCTATAGTCCATAGTTGTACTTATAATACGATAGAAATCAACGTATTACTAAGACTCACAACTTCCTATGAACCATTGATTATGAGCTATCAACTGATAATTTTTTTCTTTTACTGTTAACATCCTTACGGAATAGGGAATATTACAATAAATGCACAACACATAGTTGAGTATTTACTCCTAAGAGCAATTCATAAGGTAAAAGAACCGTTTATTTAAATGATTGATTATTATTTTAAAATAAATTTAGATAGAAATACTTTATTAAAATTAAAATTTAATTAAAGTATTGATATACAAATTTTTAAACACAACATTTTTTATAAAACTGTGTTCCAAACAACACAAAAACAATAAGTTATTTGCATAATTTAATACAAATCAATATATTTAATCTGAAATTTGAATATAATTAATCCTTTCAAATTTCATAATTCATTCATTAAGTGAGCAGATTTATATTTAATTTTAAATAAAAAACTAATTATCGGTATTTATTTAGACTTAAATTTAATCTTAAACTTAAACTTAACTACTGAAGTATCATGGCAAAAACATTATATGGTTATACCATCGGTGCCAACATCAATGAAAAAGATGCACCCGCAGGTGTCAAAATTGTACCGGACAACAAGACCCTCATCGCCCTCCAACTCAACGAGGAGCCGGATGATGTACCCGAACCACGCCGCCACAAAAGCATGAAAGAAATCTTTGAACACTACCAACCGCACAAAGAAGTTGATTTGAATAATAAAGAAGGCGAATCAGACAGCATGGTCTTCAAATTCAATGGGATGAAAGATTTCACCAAAGACGGTATCATCGCACAAAGCGAAATCCTTCAGGATTTGGAAGAAGAAGAAGGCGTATATGCCAAATTCAAAGATGTACTCCGCACCAATGAAAAACTCCAAGGCGTCATCAGCAATCCTGAACATAAAAAAGAATTCGTCGAACTACTCGAAGCACTTATAGAAGAGCTTGGCGGGGAGGATGAATAGTGACTGGTGATTAGTTGACTCGTTAATTAGTTGATTAGTTAATTTTTTCATTATCAAAATCATACAACCTCACCACAAACTAATTTTTCTGAAAAAGTAAGTAAAATTCAATTGTTGAATCTGTACTTATCAAAAATACACACAACTGGTGCGCTGAACGTCAGTCGTCTATCGTCCACCGTTAGTCGTCCACCGTCCATCGTCCACCGTAAAAAATCAAAGTCATGGCAGAACAAGTAACAACCAACGCCACGTTAGAAAAGATAAAAGAAAAAGTAGCCGTCCTCAAAAAACAGGGCGGATTCGGCATACTCAAAGGCGTCATTGATGGCAAAAAAGGTATCCGCGAAATAGACCCGAAAGATGAAGCCCGCCGCGCAGCCTTCCTCTCTGATGAAGATAAAGCTGACAAGCGTAAAAAGCTCAAAGCAGAACTCGCTATTCTCAAAGAACTCGTCACGGCAGACGACCCGATTGCTACTTGTGAAGAACAGAACAAGAAGGTCGCTACTGTACTCAACGAAAATTTGGCGACTATCTTCAACGAGGTTAAAGATTTGGAAAAATCGTACCGCACGATGGACCTCTTCTTCCGCAATGCAGGTGAAGAAAGCATTCGCAATGTACATATCATCAACATGCCTACCGAAGAATTTGCGAGCGAATCGAACACCGAATTGCGCTCCGCTCTTCAGCAGCATTTCAAAGAAAACTACGACCGCTTTTCGCTCGAAGACAATTATTCTTTGTTTGTCATTCCCGGCTATCTGGGCGACAATCTCGACTATTGGAGTCAGCAAGCTGCCAAATTTCGCATGACCCTCGTTACGGATTTTAAGGACGAGCGCGAATTTGAATCTATCCAAGACAGCGTCGAAGAACGCAAACTATCGGGCAGCGACAAGCACAAAGCCAATACCGTCGTTACTTGCAACCACATCGTCATTCGCAAGAAAAACGAAGGTATCGAAAGTGAGGATTTGGTCATCCCTGCCTCTGCCCTACTCGCCGGAAAAATGTGGGCAGGTAACGGCATCCAACCACCGGCAGGTAAGAAATACGGTAAGCTCGACGGCGCACTTGGTGTCCGTATGCCACTCTTGCGCTCACAAGCCGATGCCATTGATAAAATGGGTTTGATTCCTATTATTTTTGAAAAAGAATGGGGCGCACCTACCGCCATGTCTGACACGACATTAGCATCTGAAAGCGGCGACCCTGACCTCCGCGCACTCGGTGTAGTACGTGCCAAAGATTGGATTGCTAAAGTCCTTTTGGACTACTTCAACGGCTTGACCTTCCAAGTATTCGACGGTAATCTTCGCAAGGAAATCAAAGGCGAACTCAATAAATTCTTCAAGAAAATCAGCGGCTACGGCGGCTTGATTGAAGACTACTCTATTGAGCGTATCGAAGCAGATCCGGACGACCCGCAAACGGTCAAACTTGCGGTCAACGTGAAGCCTTACTTCGCTACCAAGCACTACGTCATCGACTTCTCCGGCACACAGAACAGATTCAAAGCCGAAGATGGTGAAGATGAATAGTAGAAGACGATAGAGACGTCAGACCGTTTCACTGTCAGATGTCAGATAAATAAATCAGAGACAACGGGCATTTTTTATGCTTGTTGTCTCTATACTCCTGAAATGCAAGGCAAAACGATTGATGAGTGCCTATATTCATCAACTCAAATTAGCCTCATAAAACGTACTTTCTTTTTGTATCAGGATTTGAATAAATGTATATTCTTCACGCCGTTATTTTTTCTTTAGACGAGCCAAATTTGACGCGAATAACGAGTTATTTAAGGAAAATTTGGCGAAGTATA
>CALHBW010000113.1 GCA_937930625.1 uncultured Saprospiraceae bacterium
TTTATTTTACAAACGAGTAAAACCATTCACTCACTCAAAATTCACTCATTCACTCATTTCATTTATTGTAGCATTTAAGCATTGTCCGCATCAGCCGTAACTCTGCGTTGGTAGCCTTTTTTCTTGGCATTGGTATTGGCTTTACCGCTTTTCGTGCGTCTGAATTCGGCTTCACTTGTGAGGTAGTTGACCACAGGAGTGGCTACGAATACGGATGAATATGTACCCACCAATACACCAATCAACAAGGCAAATGCGAAACCACGAATGACCGCGCCACCAAATAAGAATAACATCAGTATCACAAACAAGGTCGTCAATGAAGTGATGATAGTACGGCTAATGGTATTATTCACACCGAGATTGATAACTTCTTCTTTTGATTTGCCGGTATAAGAATCGAAAAACTCGCGAATACGGTCAAATACAACCACCGTATCGTTAATCGAATAACCTACAACCGTCAAGAGTGCCGCGATGAAGGCTTGGTCAATCTCCAATGAAAACGGTAAGATACCGTGCAAGAGCGAGAAGACAGACAAGACTATCAATACATCGTGGAATAATGCCGCTACCGCACCGAGGCTATACTGCCATTTGCGGAAACGAATCCAGATGTAAGCAAAAATCAACAGCAAGGCAAGGAAGGTAGAAATAAATGAACTGCGTCGCGTATCATCCGCAATCGTTGGTCCTTTTTTAGATGAACGTTGCAAGGCACCTCTACCTTCGCGGAAGGCTTGTTCTGCACCTAATGCGCCACCTGCATATTCGTTTACACCTTTATACAATGCTGCAATCACTTGGTCGTCAGCCTCTTTTGAATTATCTTCACTTAGGTATTTTGTCGTAATTTCGATTTGATTGGAACTACCGAATGTTTTTACCACAGGCGTATTGCCTTCAAAGGCAGTACCGAGTGAGTTACGCATTTTCTCTGTATCAATCGCATCATCCAACAAAACAGTATAAGAACGTCCACCCGTAAAATCAACCCCCAAGTCAAATCCTCTCGTAAGCATAGAACCTAAGCCCAATAGGATAATCGTCCCTGAAATCATCAAAGCATATTTTCCTTTTCCGACAAAATCAATATTGAGATTAGCGAAAGCATTTTTGAACATCGGCGTAGCAAAGCTAATCGGGCGACCTTTAGAAGTCCACCAGTCTATCATCAAACGTGTCAATAATACTGCCGCAAACAAGGAACACAAAACACCGAAAATCAAGACCACCGCGAAACCCTTAATCGGACCTTGACCAAAATAAGCCAAGACACCCG
This sequence comes from uncultured Saprospiraceae bacterium, assembly GCA_937930625.1. GTDB lineage: Bacteria > Bacteroidota > Bacteroidia > Chitinophagales > Saprospiraceae > JAHDEO01. The sequence goes on from CALHBW010000113.1 coordinate 1,283, forward strand.
CTACGAGAATCGTCGTTACGTTGGCATCAATAATCGCTGAGTAAGACGCATCAAAACCATCCACAATGGCTGTACCCATTGTCTTTCCGGCTCGCAGTTCCTCTCGTATCCGTTCATAGATGATAACGTTGGCATCTACCGCCATACCAATGGTCAATACAATACCCGCGATACCCGCCATTGTCAATACTGTACCGTAAGAGGAAAGTGTACCAACCAAGAAAAGGATATTCGCTAAGAGTGCGATAATAGAAAATATACCACCTGTACCATAGTACAAAATCATAAAAATCAAGACCAAAGCCAAACCTACTGCAAGCGAAGTAAGTCCCGAACGGATGTTTTTCTCACCCAAAGTCGGACCTACGATAGCCTCTTCGATGATTTGTGGCTCGGCAGGAAGTTTACCAATTTTCAAGACATTAGCAAGGTCAGTAGCTTCGTCCGGCGAAAAGTTGCCGGTAATTTCGGTACGTCCGTTATTGATTTCAGATTGTACCGTTGGCGCAGAAACTACCTCATCATCCAATGTAATCGCTACCTCACGCTTGAGATTTTTGCGGGTCATTTGTCCCCATGCTCTCGCGCCTTCCTGATTCATGTTGAGGCTGACCGTATATATATTACGCGTACCATCAAGGTCAGAACGCGCATCCGTGATATTGTCACCTTCTACCGGAGCAGCCTCTTGGCGATTGGTTTTGATAACGTATAATTCGTAATCTTCTGTCGTTTCGCCCGTTTGGTAATCTTTAAACGGGTCGGCACTCCAACGGAACTCCGCATCATTGGGTATATTGGAAGTCACCTCACGTCTGGAAAGCAAACTATCAATTTTTTTGATATTACGCTCATTCGCTACTGCATGTACAGATTGTGCATATTGTCCATTATTATAGGTCAATAAACTGCCCAATACATTGCGTGTAGCTATGGTGCTTGATTGCGATTCGAGTTTTTCTTTATTTTCTTTATAAAAATCGTCAATGCGATTCCCTAAATCATCAAACTGCATCTCTGTGCTATCCACATCCTGAATTGTTGGTGTACTTTCAAGTGGTGTGATAGCAGAAAGTGCCTGGTCGGCGCGTTGCAAATCTCCTACAATTTGAGGGTCATTGAATCGGTAAGTTTCCCAAAATTGGAGCTTCGCCGTTCCGGTCAAATAATCGCGCACACGTTGTGGGTTTTTCACACCCGGCAACTCCACGATGATACGGTCAACACGCTCGTCCAATGTTACGTTTGGTTGTGTTACCCCTGTTTTGTCGATACGTTTTTTCAACAATTCAAAAGTACGCTGTACCGTTTCGTCTGCTTCTCCACGAAGCAGTTGTACCACTTCGTCGTCAGAAGAATCAAAATTGAGTTTGTCCTGCAAAGCCGGATTGACTGCGAAGATATTTGCCAGTTTTTCTCCCGGTGCTACCTCGTTAAATTTCTCTCTAAACAGCGTGATATAATCTACACCCGAAGTTCCGCGCATTTCCTCTTTTGCTCCTTCGAGTGCTGCCAGAAAATTGGCATTTTGACTACCTGCCGCCATTTTCTTGACCATCTCCACGAGGTCCACCTGCATCACGACACTCATGCCGCCCTGCAAATCCAAACCCATTGCCAATTGCTGCCCCTTCAACTCCTGATAGGTATATTTTTTGACACCAAGATTGAGAATTTCCTCATTGGAAATCTCATCAAGATAAGCAGCTTCCGCATCAATGTAAGCACTGCTATTTGTGTCATTTGTACCCGAAACCTCTGCCGCATGAGCGCGCGCTTTACTTTCCGCACGTCGAGTCGGTAATATCAATAAAAACTGGTAGGCAACCACTGCCAACAATAATACGAGGAAAAATTGTACTAATCCTTTGCCTTGCATGAGAATTATATTTGAGTGAGCGAGTTGTGAGTTGCGAGTTACGAGTTTTATACGTATTTACGTGGTTATCAGACGTTTAAAATCTCAATACTCTATACCCTACACTCGATACTTTTATCGTTAAACTTATCTTTTTGTAAAAATGAGTGCAAATATACGAACTTCGTTTTACTTTTATGTGTTTTAAAAGGTCAAAGTTAATAATGATACATGTACTTCTGTTGAATTTGGCTGTTAAAATAGATGGTTTTAAATCTTCTAACGATGTCTCAGCTATCCAAATAATTTTATTTTCATTCGGAATTGACCATCAATTTATCGCTAAACCAAGTAAATAATCACTTAAAAATAATTTTTAAATCTACTTGACGACTAAACAGGCTGACCGCGAATACTGTAATGACTGCTTTAGCTGTCAAGTAAAATGAAAATCTATTTATAAATTATTGTTTTTAAATTTTTTACAAATAAAAAAAATAATCTACTTGACAGCTAAACAGGCTGACTGCGAATACTGTAATGACTGCTTTAGCTGTCAAGTAAAATAAAAAATTATTTATAATTTATTGTTTGTAAATTTATTACAAATTAAAACAATTATATGCTTGACAGCTAAAGCAGTCATTACGGAGTTCCCGTACACCCTGTAAAGTCGTCAGTACAATAAACGCCTCAAAACCAAATACGTCCACTTATAATCAAAATTCAAAAATCACTAAATCAAAAATCATTCACTCATTATAATATGGAATTTCAGCATCTCGGCAAATCCGTCAATCATCCTCAAAGTCCCAAAGAAGCAACACTTGAAACCTTTGAAAATCAGTATCAAAATCGCAATTATTTGATTCAATTTGATAGCGAAGATTTCACCTCTTTGTGTCCTGTGACCGGACAACCTGATTTCGCCAATATCAGCATCCAATACATTCCCGACAAGCGATGTGTAGAAACCAAATCACTCAAATATTACCTTCACTCTTATCGCAATTTTAGCGGTTTTAATGAAAAAATCATCAATACCATTTTGGATGATTTGGTCGAGGCATGTCAGCCGAGATGGGTGCAAGTGAAAGGGAAATTTGCGGCAAGAGGCGGTATTACGCTTACCACGATTGCGGAACATCCGAGCATGGAAGTGCCGAGTAGCGAGTAGCGAGTGCCGAGTAGCGAGTTTTCGAGTCATAAATTGGCGTGTTTAGAATAATGGTTGACAATTTATTACAGGTAAAAATGATGTACCCCGTTTACTAAACTTTTCGAGTTTAGTAAACGTAAGCATATCACCAACATTAGTAAACACCTAAATGTCAGTGCTTTATGTACGTTTACTAAACTCTTTGAAGTTTAGTAAACGGAGGTTTAAATATTGTTATTATTTTAAAATGAAGTCAAAAAAGTGTCAACTACTTTTCTGCGAAATTTAAACATGCCCATAAATTTTCGTAAAATAAAAAAACACATCAACAACACGACAACTCAACAACTCGTCAACATGAAAAAAGTAATCGTACTTCTTAGCGGTGGAATGGATTCTGTAACCGCTCTTTATCATGCCATGAAGCATCATGAAGTGGTTGGTGCAGTTAGTTTTGACTATGGTTCAAAGCACAATCATAAGGAAATTCCATTTGCCAAATATCATTGTGATAAGCACGATATTCTACATCAAGTCATTCGTATGGATTTTGTGGCGGAATTATTCAATTCATCTTTGTTGAAAGGCGGTGAAGATATTCCTGAAGGACATTATGCGGATGAAGTGATGAAAAAAACCGTTGTGCCGTTTCGCAATGGCATTATGTTGTCGATTACTTGCGGTTATGCGGAAAGCATTGGTGCACAAGGTATTGTGATAGCTGCACATTCGGGCGACCACGCGATTTATCCCGATTGTCGCAATGATTTTATGCAAGCCATGGGCGCGGCTATGCGTACAGGTACATACGAAGGCATAGCATTGATGTCGCCATTTGTGGATATTGACAAAACCGAAATTGCAAAAATCGGTCATTCACTTGGCGTAGATTTCGCACAAACATGGTCTTGCTACAAAGGCGGCGACACGCATTGCGGCGTATGCGGTACGTGTTATGAACGCAAAGAAGCCTTTGAGTTGGCTGGTCTTGATGACCCAACGGAGTACAGTTGAAAATTCCAAATTCCAAATCCCAAATCCCAAAATCCAAATTCCAAAATCCAAATCCCAAATCCCAAAATCCAAATCCCAAAATTCTAATCCCAAAATCCAAAATCCAAATTCCAAAATCCAAATCCCAAATCCCAAAATCCAAATCCCATTTTTTTTGATAACAAAAATGATAACCAAATGCCTATTTACGATTTAGAACAACGGACACTTGAATTTGCCATTGCTGTCAGAATTTTCATCAAATCTTTGCCGAGAAATACAACAAATTATGAAGATGGCAAACAAGTTATTCGCTCATCAGGCTCAATTGGTGCAAATTATATTGAAGCCAGTGAAAATCTCGGTCAAAAAGACTTTAAAATGAGACTAAAAATTGCTCGCAAAGAAGCCAAAGAAACTTCGTACTGGCTAAAAATTATCAAAGCAACCAATGAGGATACTTTCAGAGAAAAAGCAGATAATTTAATCGCTGAAAGTGAAGCACTCCGAAAAATATTATCCGCCATCATCAATAAAAATTGAATATTGGATTTTGGGATTTGGGATTTGGATTTTTAGTATGTTTTTCCCTTCTTCAATCCACCGCATACGATGATGACAGCTTGAAAAAGTTTGAAAAATAACCAATCAAAAACCCGCATAAGTGGTCCGAAATCATCGCGTTTGACATCCAACAGAAGGGCGATGCGTCTTTCTTCGGTTTTGTTATGTACTTCATGCGTGAAGGTATCGTCAAACAGGACACTTTCGCCCTCATGCCAATAGTGTCGTCTGCCATCTACGATGATGTAGCACTCGCCATTTTTCGGCACTTCAAGTGGTAATTGGTAACGCATGATGCCCTTGTATGGACCTCGGTGTGGCGGGATATATTTGCCCGGCGCAAGGATGGAAAAATTAATCGTCGTTACACGTTTCATGCGCTTAAAGAGAGCAGTTGTTTTAGGACATTTTTCAGCATTGTGGTGTAGCCACATATTGTAGCATTTCACGACAAATACATTCCATGCCTTGTTGTCGTTATTGGAGATAAATTCTTGTCCACTGTCGATTTCGTAAAATTCGGGAATGGTCGATGCTTCGATGACTTCCATGATTTCATCGCGTATCATTTCCCAATTTTCTTCAAGGATTTTGTGTTCGGGAAAATGCGTGTCGAGGTCCAAAAAAGCAGGATTACGATTGGTATAATCATAAAGTCTTCTGGCATTTTCGATGATTTGAAAAGCAATCACATTTCTGTTGGCTTCCATAATTCTTGAGTTTAGTGAAACGAAACACAGACATTCTTGCCTGTGCATGATTTAACCACAGACAGGAATGTCTGTGTTACGATTAGTTCCCAAATTGCTCAAAATCAAACATCTTTATCAAACAAAAAAATATAAATTAGGGATTTTTTATTTACATAAAAATCATTATAAAAATTTAATTATCAATATTTTGTAAATAAAAAATACGAACTTTTCGGGCTTCAAAAATGAGTAAATGAATAGATGAAAAAATGAGTAAATAAGTAGATTTTTGATGATGTGATTTTTGATTTTTGATTGAATTTTGCTTCGTAAAATTCCAAATAGAACATTCGCGCGACGAAATTTATTCAAAAATCACTCAATCAAAAATCAAAAATCTGTTAACTTTGCATCCTAATGGCAACACTCATTAGGCAAGCGCGCATCATCTCTCCCGACTCACCGCACAACGGCAAGGTCAAAGACATCCTTATTCATAACGGTAAAATCACTAAAATCGCAGGTCGTATCAAAGACGATAAAGCGGAGGTTTGGCAAATGGATAATGTCCATGTATCTCCCGGATTTATGGACGTCGGGACTCAGATAGGTGACCCCGGATTTGAGCACAAAGAAGACTTACAATCAGCAGCACGGGCAGCAGCAGCGGGCGGTTATACCGCAGTGGCTTGCACACCAAATACGCATCCGGTCATAGATACAAAATCGGAGGTATTATACATCCGAAACCAACAAAGTTTGGTAGATTTTTATCCGATAGGTGCGGTATCGGCAGCTTGCGAAGGGAAAGAAATCACCGAAATGTACGACATGCGCGAAGCAGGCGCAATAGCTTTTTCTGACGGGCACAAATCACTGAATGACAGTGGTTTGATGATGCGAAGTTTGCTCTATGTAAAGCCATTTGACGGCATCATCATCAATCAGGCACTTGACCCGAATCTCGCGCATAGCGGACAGGTACACGAAGGCACGGTCAGTACTTCGCTTGGTATGAAGGGTATTCCTTCGCTTGCGGAAGAATTGATGCTGCAACGCGATTTATATTTATTGGAATACACCAACTCGCGTCTGCATGTGCCAAATGTTTCTTGCGCTCGTTCGGTAGAATTGATACGGCAAGCCAAAAAGCGCGGTCTGCGTGTTACGGCTTCGGTGAATCCCATGAATTTAGCGTTTGATGATACGGCATTGATGGATTTCGATACGAATATGAAAGTGATGCCGCCACTACGCGAAAAGTCAGACATTAAAGCCTTGAAAAAAGGATTCAAAGATGGTACAATTGACTTTATCAGCAGCAATCATACGCCCGAAGATGAGGAAGGTAAAAAACTCGAATTTGTATATGCACGGGCAGGTGTGATTGGATTGGAGACGACATTTGCAGTGAGTCGCAGCCAACTCAACAAAACACTTGATATTGAGGAACTTATTGATAAATTGGCAATCACTCCACGCCGGATTTTTGGTTTGAAAATCCCAAAAATCGCAGAAGGCGAACCAGCGAATTTATGCCTTTTTGACCCTGATAAAAATTGGACATTTACCGAAAAAAATATTTACTCAAAATCAAAAAATACACCCTTCGTCGGACATGAATTGCAAGGAAAAATATTGGCGACTATTAATAATGGGAAAGTATTTGAGAGGGGAGAGGTGAGATGAGAGAATAGAGAGGGGAGAAGTGAGACGAGAGAATAGAGACGGGAGACATCAGGTACGAGATTTTCTCATATCTCGTTTCTCTCGTCTCGCGTCTTTTATCTCTCGTCTAATTTATTTGAATATTGATATGAAATATTGTAATTTTATTTTGTAAATGTAACACAGACATTCTTGTCTGTACTTCATCCGGCACAGACAGGAATGTCTGTGTTACGAAAACTCTCTATTATGGCTTTAGACAACATAAATGAATTAGATGTAAAAAATGCTTCTCCGTTTCCGACTGCACTGCGTTATGGT
>CALHBW010000114.1 GCA_937930625.1 uncultured Saprospiraceae bacterium
TAATGTAAAATGTAAAAGTGGTAGGACGTGAGGTGTGTATATTTTATTGGTTTTTGGCTACCCGTCTAACTTTGCCCAAAGCGAATACTCGTCAGACGAATCACTTTATGCAGTGCGAATATTTTATGAGACAAATCGCTACATTTCACAAAATCTTCGTCAGACGAGTAGTAATCCCGCAAGCAAACTTAGACGGGTAGCCTGGTTTTTATATTTTTAATTGAAAACTACGTGGTTATGATTTAAGTAAAAAATTATGATACAGCACACCAACCCAAAACCCAAAAAAGTAACCGTCATACTGAATTTATTTCAGTATCTCCCGAACGATAGAAAAACCATGCTGCACTAAAGAGGTAACTTGTTGTTTTTGAGTGAAATATAAAATTTTAGCTCACATTCAATATTGTGCTTGTCGTTCGGGAGATTCTGAAATAAATTCAGAATGACGTTCCGGTTTGGGAATGGTATATTTTTTATCCGTAGTTTTCAAATTCAAATAGTGTACAATCCATACTTTCTTTTTATTTTTATAAATCATTTATTTGAAAAATTTTAAACAATAAAAAGATTTACTATGAAGAACATTATTTTACAATTATTTATTTTTTCAATAGCCACATCAATAACGTATGCACAAACGGCTGTCACACTAACATTGACGGACGAAAATATGGCATTGACAAATGTCGGCTTCAAAGGCGCCTATGGTGACTGGACTACCGAACAAGGCTATGATGACGGCACGAATGGCGATGCGACTGCCGGAGATTTTACCCATACAATTATTGTAATGGCGAGCGAAGGTTCGTATGAATGGGGCGCGGTCAATTTGGACGACAATGAGGCTTGGCTTATCAATGGTGCAAATCGTATGTTTACCGTAGATGCTGCGGGAAATGTCACAGGTGAGACGAGTTATACTGTGCCATTGGCAGGACAAGGGGTAACAATACTACTCACATTGGATGATACCGCCAACCAATCGCTCGAAGGTGTCAGCTTTAAAGGTTCGTATGGCGGATGGTCAAGCGAACCGGGGTATGATGATGGCACAAATGGCGATGCTATTGCAGATGATAACATCTGGTCGCTGGAAGTCACTGCTAATGCGGGTGCAGCTTACGAATGGGGCGCAGAAAACACCGGTTGCACGGATCCAGCATGGTTGATTGACGGTCCGAATCGCTCATTTGATGTAGCTATGGACGGTACGATTAGCGGCGAAACGAGCTACGATATTCCGGCTGAAGGACAGCGTTATCCGGTTACCTTTCGTGTCGATATGTCCAATGAAATCATAGAATCTACGGGCGTATATGTGTCGGGTGCATTTCAGGCATGTGCGTGGAATAAAGCCGAAATTCAAATGACCGAAACATTGCCCGGCATCTATGAAGCAACTACAATGGTGGTTCCGGGTGTGCATCAGTACAAGTTTTTTAATGGTGATTGCGGCGATAATGGTTGTCAGGAAACGGCTGATTTCCTAATACTTGAGTGTGGAGTAGATAATGGAATCGGCGGTACAAATCGTGAAATAGACTTATCCGCGCTATCAGGTGAGATGACTTTGCCAATTTACGTATATAACACATGCAATACAGCCGTGAATACGGAAGACGCAGAATTTGCAAATGGCTTCACAGTGCGTCCGAATCCCGCTACGGGCAATGTACTTGTTGAATTTGGTTATCAGACCGGAGCATATCATTTACAACTCATTAATTCGATAGGACAAACAGTGTGCGAACAAACAGATGTACGAAACGGTGAAGTACCATTGAATTTGCACGCATTGGATGCAGGTGCTTATTTTGTCAAATTATCGAATGAGGAAGGCATATTTGCAGTGCAGAAATTGATTGTTCAATAAATACACTAACAGCAGAAATTTCGGAAAATATTGGCATATTTAGAATTGCAGTTGACACTTTTGTTTTTACATTAAATTAATGTAAAATGTAAAAGTTGTATAACGCGAGCGAACGCGAGACATTTCTTATTTTATTGATTTTTAATTTTTTAAATAACAAAAAAAATACAAATGTATTGCACACGTACTACATCCCGATAGCTATCGGGATTTACATTTTAAATTTGATATTTTACATTTCAAAAAAGTGTCAACTACTTTTCCGGCAAATCTAAACATGCCAAAATATTGGCATTTATATTTCACGCAGAGGTCGCGGAGAAGTACTATAAAATCTCTGCGACCTCTGCGTTCTCCGCGTGAATCCGCATTTTCCGAAATTTACCTCGTTTACAGTATGTTAGTAAATAAATGGTTTTTGATTGAGTTTTGCTTCGCAAAATTCAAAAATCACTAACTCAAAAAATTTCTTAATTTTCTATTTATTCCGAAAAAGAATAAGCGCAAAAGCCACCGTCAAAAAGTTCGATTCTTACCCTAATGAAGTATAATTTAAAGTCCTATCAAGTTATATATTTTTACAACCTGATGGGGCTTTTTTCTTTTAACTGTGTCTCTTAATAGAACAATTGATACCAATATACTGCCTTTCTTTGTTCTCCAAAGCATATTTTTGCGTCAAAAACTACGTCACATTTTTGGTGTTTTATGACATTTTCTTGTCATTCACTATGTGATATTGCATTCACAATCTGATTAGGCAGTGATGAATGTTGTCGGAAATTCCTTAATGTGAAATGCAACTATCCTCACGCAAATTGCTACTTTCTAATAACAAGTAGTTCTTGTGCATGAGATACCAAAAACCTACACAACCCAAAACATTAGAATTACCGACTATTCCACGTATTTCACGAAGCCATTATTTATTGGAAAGTTTACTTTCTATCGCATAGAGATGTTTGATATATAAATCATACTACCTCCGTTGTGGCTCGTCCATCCAATATTGCATGGTCAGTAATAATACATTAGAAAGAAGAAAAGTACGAACTATGTTGAATCTACAACTACAAAATCAGAGGATTCACGAATCACTTATCAATTATGAGCCGATTACGCTCAAAGATTTGGACAGCGTGAAATTGATGAACCGTCAGGATACCAAAATGGTCATCAAAACGGAGACCCTTCCCAGTGTATTGAATACACTGAGTGGCGATTATTTTGTGCTTGAAATAGACGGCAGACGCATAAGCTCTTATGAATCACTATATTATGATTATGCGACCTTGGATTTGTATATGAAACACCACAATGGACATACGAATCGTTACAAGATACGCTTCAGAAAATACATCGAATCAAATCTGTCGTTTTTGGAGGTTAAATTCAAATCCAATAAAAAACGAACCATCAAAACACGTATTAAAACCGACGATATTGAATACAATCTTCAACCGAAGTCTGTGGATTTTTTGGAGGAACAGACGCCTCTGGATATTTCGCGACTTGAACCTTCGGTACTGATATTTTATCGTAGAATTACCCTGGCAAACAAAGACCTGACAGAACGCGTGACCATTGATGTGAATTTGAGTTTTCAAAACTATTATTTGCGACAGGTCATGGAACACCCCGATATGGCAATTATTGAGGTAAAGCAGGAACGATTTAATAGAAAATCGCCTGCGGTACAAGCCTTACATGCACACAGAGTTTATCCCATGACATTGAGCAAATATTGTCTGGGCGTTATGACCTGTTTGGATTCCATAAAACGAAACACATTCAAAAAGAAACTTTTAAAGTTAGCAAAAATCACGGGAAATGATGTTTACAGAGATATTGCTTCAGTCGACCCCGACTATCAATTGGTTTGAAATCGGTAACTTACCTACGTTATTAGTAAAATTTGCGATTGATATCCTCGTCGTATATTTGATTGTAAAACAGATATACAGCAAGAAAAATGATAAACGTGAATACATTTTCACTTATTTCATTTTCAATATTCTTATCTTTTTCCTCTGCCACCTTATGGTGAACGTGGAACTGGGAATGGGCTTTGCCTTTGGTTTATTTGCCCTATTCTCCATCATGCGCTATCGTACCCAAACGATTAGTATTAAGGATATGACCTACCTTTTCGCGGTGGTGTGTATTGCGGTGATGAATGCCATTAATATCGCAGAACTCGCTATATTAGAACTGCTTTTCATCAATGCAAGTATCGTGGCGGCACTGTATATTATGGAGCGGGCATTTTTTCAGGAAAAAATGGTCTCACGCAAAGTGCAGTATGAAAAAGTAAAATTGGTACAGCCGCAGCACTACGACGAACTCAAAGCAGACCTTGAAGAGCGCATGGGCTTGAATATTAAGAGAATTGAAGTCTATTCGGTCAATTATTTGACAGATAGTGCCGTTCTTTACGTCCATTTTGATGCCAATGAAACACAAAATAGTCTTGAAACAAAGATAGACCTCGACGAAATGGACGCAGCAAAATTCAACGGGCAAGCCCAATTGGAAGAAGCCCTCGCGTAATACTAATTTTGAATGAGTGAATGAATGAATTTTGAATAACATTCACTCATTCAAAATTCACTCATTCAAAATTCAAAATCTGCATGGAAAATCACAAGTTCCAACGGAAACATAATGTCATAATACGTCCAAATTGGAATTTGGGAATTGGATTCTGGTGCTTGTGCTTTGTCTTATTGTGTCAGTCAAGTTTATCTGCACAAAGTGAAGATTTTGAACTTTGGAAAGGTATCGAACTCGAAAAAGACTGGGGCAAAGACCTCACCTTTTCTTTTGAAGAGCAAGTCCGGCTCAATAATAATGCTTCTCAATTCAAGTCTGCTTTTTTAGATGGTGGTGTTCGTTACGAATTACTCAAACAGGCGCGTATATCCTTGGGGTATCGCTACACACTTCGCTCACGTTCTGTGAATCAGCGATTATACAGTGATTTATCTTTAAAATTGGATAAAAAATGGCTTGTCAAACCGGTTTTCAGACTGCGATATCAGGAAGATTATAAACGAGGAGATTTGCCGGAGCGCACCGTTCGCCCCAAACTATCTATAAGAACAGGCATAAAGCCCTTAAAATTAGATATTTCCCTTGCAGGAGAATTATTCTATCAACTCTCTCCCGAAGGCAGCGACTTTAACCGTTATCGCCTCGGTTTGGGTTTTTCTCGTCCGCTTGCTGCCCGAAGTTCTGTCACACTTAACTACCTTTTTCAAGAGGAATTTAATGTCAGAAACCCTTTGACTTCAAGCGTCATTTCTCTTTCCTACTCCATTCTCTTAAATGAATACGACCTCGAAGCAAGACGGCGATTGCCGAGGGTGAAGAGGTGATTGGTTGAATTGGTTTATTGGGTTGATTGAGTTGATTGAGTTGATTGAGTTGATTGGCTTAAAGTAAAAACCACGTAGAGAAAATTCCTGAATTTTCTCTACGTGGTTTTTTTTTGTAAATTTTGCTTTGCAAAATTCTTCTTATTGAACCCAATAAACTAATCAACTTAATAAACCCATTCAACCACTAATTCGCCAAATCAGAGATAAACTTAATTCGCATCAATTGGATTTCTTCCCGCGTAATATCATCCTCTTTTAATTCGGCGAAAGCATCCTCAATAGAGTCTGAGTCGGCTTCCATGAAATAGTCGTGAATATCTTCGCGAGAGTATTCATCTACATTTTCTTCGATATAATAATTCAGGTCGAGTTTGGTGCCTGAGTTGACAATCATTTCGAGTTCGTGCATGAGTTCTTCCATATTCATGCGATTGCTTCTAGCGATGTCTTCCAATGGAATCTTGCGGTCGATACTCTGTATAATGGCTACTTTTTGACTGGATTTGTTCGGTACGGATTTTACCACAAAATCATGCGGACGTTCTATCTCGTTTTCCTCCACATACTTTGCAATCATTTCTACGAACTTTTTGCCGTAGCGCGTCGCTTTCCCCTTTGTGACACCCGATATATTTGCCATCTCGTCCACGCTCGTGGGGTAATGTGTTGCCATATCTTCCAAAGAAGGGTCTTGAAAAACGATAAACGGTGGCACATTTTTCTCTTTGGAAACCTTCTTTCTGAGGTCTTTGAGCATCTTGAAAAGTGTGGGGTCAAGCGCAGCAGATTTCGCAAAAGCGGCGGCACTCGCGAGGTCGGCAGCGGCAAGTGCTTCATGGTTGTGGTTCATCGGGATTTCAAATTTGTGCGGAGATTTGATGAAAGCATGACCTGCTTCTGTCACTTTTAATATGCCGTAATTTTCAATTTCTTTACGAATTAAATTACTCAACAAACCTTGTCGCAACACCGAATTCCAAAAGTGGTCATCTTCTTTTTCGCCCACACCAAACAGAGATAATTTGTCCAAACCGTAATCGCTGACCTCCTTTGTTCGTTTTCCTGTCAGGAAGCTAATCATTGGTTTAATGCGGTTGTTTTCATTCAATTGTAAAATGGCTTCTATCGCATTTTTCATTTCACTCTGTACATCACGACGCTCCTTCGGGTGCTTGCAATTGTCACACATGTTATTGCAATCATCTCTGTCAAAATCTTCTCCGAAATAGTGTAACAGGAATTGACGGCGACACGTTCCCGTCTCCGAATAAGCCGTCATTTCATCCATCAATTGCGCGCCCATTTCGCGCTCTGCGGCGGGTTTATCACGCAAGAATTTTTCGAGGCGTTGTATGTCTTTATACGAATAATACGCTACACAAATACCTTCCAGTCCATCCCTTCCGGCACGTCCTGTTTCTTGGTAATAATTTTCAATACTTTTAGGAATATCATAATGTATAACAAACCGAACATCAGGCTTATCAATCCCCATTCCAAAGGCAATCGTAGCAGCAATGACGTCAATATCTTCCATCAAAAATGCGTCCTGCGTATTGCTGCGCGTCTTGGCATCCAATCCGGCATGATATGGTGCGGCTTTGATACCATTGACATTCAACAGCCGGGCGAGGTCTTCAGTAGATTTACGGCTTTGAACGTAAATGATACCCGATTTACCGAGGTGTTTTTGGATAAATTGAACGATGTTTTTAGCACAATCTTCTTTGCGACCTTTCGGACGTATTTCGTAAAAAAGGTTGTCACGATTAAAGGAGGAAATGAAGATGTTTTCATCTTCCATTCGGAGGTTTTTGACGATATCTGTACGAACTTTTGGAGTAGCCGTAGCAGTCAGGGCAATGATTGGAATATCAGCATTAATCTCATCAATCATCTGTCGGATACGGCGATATTCGGGGCGAAAGTCGTGTCCCCATTCTGAGATACAATGCGCTTCATCTACCGCAACAAATGAGATATTTGTACGGCTGAAAAATTCTATATTTTCTTCTTTGGTCAGCGTTTCGGGTGCCACGAAGAGCAACTTTGTTGCACCGCTTTCTATGGCTTTTTTAACGGCGCGTATCTGTACTTTGCTCAATGATGAATTGAGAAAATGCGCCACATCGTCCGAGTCACTATGCCCACGCACCGAATCCACTTGATTTTTCATCAGTGCGATAAGTGGTGAAATGACCAATGCCGTGCCTTCCATCATCAAGGCAGGTAACTGATAGCAAAGAGATTTTCCACCACCGGTGGGCATGATTACGAAAGTGTCTTTCCCATCCAACACGCTTTCTACGATTGCCTCCTGCGTTCCTTTAAAACTATCAAAACCGAAATATTCATTCAACGCTTCTTGTACTCTTGTTGCTGTCTTTACCATATACCTACATTTACTCAGGGTCGCAATTATTTGATTAGTTAGTGTTGCATAACACAGCCATTTCTACCTGTGTCTATCTCTCTACAGACAAAAATGTCTGTATTGTTCTTAGTTTTCCGAAAAATAAATTTCACAAAATGGTCGCCTTTTTTTCTTCTTTAACAAATAACGACTCACAAAATTCAAAACGGGAACTAAGATACAATTTTCCCTTTAAATTAGAGAGACTAAATGTACGTAAAAATTTGAAAATTTTATAATAATAATATGAGTTTTGACACAAAACTACATTGAGTCATCTAAAATTAGAGGCTCATTAAGGTTAACAATACATTTATCCCACGGACGGCAATAAATCAAAGGAAGTCCTAAACTGAAAAACAAAAACGGAAAGACGAAGCCCGTCTTCACTGCATGAATAAAATCCGGATAACCCTTATCGGGAATTAACATGAGCAGAAGAACCGATACAGGAAAAGCAAGTAAAAACATCACTTGGGATAAGAGGATATATTTTGGTGGAACTTTTATGTGAACAATACGTAAACTGAAAAGAGCAATTAATGGGAATAATGGAAAAATAACAAAGGTTACAAATCTACTCAACTGCAATTGCCATTTGGGAAGCATGAAATGACGTACAAAAGCACTAGGTCCCACCATAAATATTGACTCCAATGAATGAGTGAATACAAAGAAGCCGGCAATGACCCAAAACACCAAAAACGAATTGATGACTGCTCTTCTTTTTGTATCACCAAAATCGAAAAAAACATTCACCCAAACAATAAATAACAACAAACAAATAGGAATAGATCTATGGAAATAAGACAACCAAGCCAACCCGTCCCAACCACGAAATTCCACCTCAATTCTCCAGATAAGAAATGAGAAAAAGCTAAATAAGATTAGAAATGAGAAAGCAACAGTTTTATTTTTGACATAAGGCATATTTGATTTTTTAGTTTTTGATGATAATTTAATCTAAGCTCTCCAACCCCCGCAAAATATCCCCCCAAAGCCACTCCACATCCTCCAGCCCAATATAAAACCGAATAAAATCCCAGGGCAAATCCGGATTTTCACGCCCTTCGATATTATACAGACCACACATCGGCAATACAAGCGATTCATAACCGCCCCACGACACTGCCATTAGGAAGCATTGGAGATTATCACAAAATTTTTCAACCTGTTCTATATTGCTCGCTTTCAATCGAATAGAAAACAAACCACCCACGCCCAACATCTGTTTTTTGGCGAGTTCGTATTGCGGAAAATTGGTCGAAAATGGAAAATAAACCTCCGCTACTTTCGGATGTTTTTCCAATCTGCGGACAAGTTCCACTGCACTATCGTGACTGCGCTGGATGCGTAGCGGGAGTGTCCGCAAACCGCGTATCACGAGCGCGGCATCGTGTGGCGAAATCGTACCGCCGAGCGTCATCAGTTCTGATGCAAACAACTTCTGTATCATCTCCTGCGTACTGCAAATCACACCAACCACTACATCACTATGCCCGTTGAGATACTTGGTCGCGGAGTGTACCACGATGTCGATACCATGTTCGATAGGACGCTGAAAAATGGGCGAGCAATGACTATTATCAATAATAGACACCAAGCCATGCTTACGCGCAAGCGCGGCACAAGCGGCGAGGTCTTGCAATTCAAAGGTCTTGGAGTTGGGGCTTTCGAGGTACATGACGCGGGTGTTGGGTTGGATGGCAGCCGCAATTTCGTCCGTACTCTTCGCATCCACAAAAGTATGCGTAACGCCAAAACGCGCCAAAAACTTCGTCAACAAAGCATGAGTCCAACTATACGGAGCTTGCACGCACACCACATGGTCGCCCGCCTGTACATTCCCGATGACTGCCATCGCTACTGCCGCCGCACCACTGCCCACCACGAGGGCATCTTCTGCGCTTTCCAATGCCGCAATTTTACGGCGTAGTATCTGCACCGTCGGATTATTGCCGCGTGTATATATATGGTGTCCGAGTTCGTCGGATAGTTTATTGCGAAAATCAGCAATATTGTCGAACATGAAATTACTCGTCTGAATGACGGGTGGTGCTACTGCGTTGAAGTATCGCTCGCGTTCTTCGCCTAAATGGGTGAGTATGTTGGATAGGTTGGATTTATTCATTGTTATATTGTTTCTTGTTTTTATGAGAAAAAAAATATGCTTTTTGAGGGGAAAATATGTATATTTGAGAAAATTTCACAAATTCTACAAAAATGATAATTGAATTTAGTGTACAAAATTTCAGGTCAATTAAGGATATGCAGACCTTGAGTATGGTGGCTGCTCCGCTTAAATCCAAAAATCCACAATTGGATAAAGGTAATGTTATTCAGGTGAGTGACAAATTATCTTTACTGAAAAGTGCTGCGATTTATGGGGCGAATGGGAGTGGGAAAAGTAATTTGATTAGTGGATTATCTGCCATGATTAACGTCATAGAATACTCAATGAAAAATGATACAGCATTAAACAAGTTATATCAGCCCTTTATCTTAGACAGTGAATCTTCCTCACACCCAACATATTTTCAATTACAATTTATTGCAAATGGAAAAAAGTATCGATATGGTTTTGAATTTAATGATAAAAAAATAATCAGTGAATGGTTATTTGGACAGGCAGATAAAAATGAGGTGTATTATTTTGTAAGAGAACATAATAAGATAAAAATTAGTAGAAATCAATTTAGAGAGGGGCTAAAATTAGAAGATAAAACAGCACCTGAAAACCTATTTTTAAATGTCGCCGCTGCTTTTAATGGAAACATATCAAGACTTATTAGAGAATATATATTTACGATAGGAATTTACATAAGAGTACATGAAGACTTCGAAAAAATGACCTTAGATTTAATAAATAATGGTCGGAAAAACGAGATTATAAAATTACTGAATATTGCAGATTTTGGAATTGAGGGGATTCGTAAAGAAAAATCAGATAATGCGTTAGGTTATGATATTCTTTTAGAAAGAAAAATACCGATTTTTCACAAACATTTGCAAGGTACGAAAGAAATGTCCTTATTCCTTAATGAATCCATAGGTACGCAGAAATTTTTTAATATTACCGGAGCAATTATTTGGGCTTTAGAGCGTGGCACACCATTCATAATGGATGAATTTGAAGCTAATTTACACCCAACCCTCGCCAAAAAAATCGTCGAAATGTTTCATTCCCCCAAATTAAATAAAAAAGGTGCACAACTCATCTTCGCCACCCACGATACTAATTTATTAGATGCGAATCTACTTCGCCGCGACCAGATTTTTTTTACAGAAAAAAACAAAAAAAACGAAACGGAATTGTACTCGCTCTACGATTTTAAAGGTGTGAGAAACGATGCCTCTTACGAAAAAGATTACATCAAAGGCAAGTATGGCGCAATTCCATTCGTCGGCGATTTTGAAACACTTTTTGAAGAAGCTGTATGAAACCAATTAAAAAAACAGACAGAAACAAGCCATGGGCGAAACGCCAACTCACCACCAAACGCGAACGCCGCGAGCGCAACATTCGCAACTTGTTTCGTATTTATTGCGAGGGTGAAAATACCGAACCTGAATACTTCAAAAGTTTTCCCGTAAACACTGAAACAGAGGTCTTTGCAATGGGATTGGGGCGTAGTAAAACGGCATTGGTGGAGAAAGTCGTTGAACTATTGGAAGAAGGCGGTTTTTTGAAAGACCAAGCTAATTATGACGAAGACAGACAGCTATGGTGTGTATTTGATTTTGATGAAAATGAAGAAACCAAAGCGCGGGAAGATTTCAATAATGCCATCGAACTCGCACACCGTCATGACCTAAAAGTAGCCTATTCAAATGATGCTTTTGAATTGTGGTTGGTCTTGCATTATCAATTCATAGAGAGTGCATTGACGCGATTTGAATACTACGAAATTCTATCCAAACAAATGAATCTGAATTATGAAAAAGAGGGTAAAACCAAAGCATTTGCCAAAGCTCTTTATTGGCTTTTACTAGAAAAACAACCCGAAGCTATTCAACATGCCACACGTCTCCACGAACTTAAAAAAGACCAAAACTACTGTGACCAAAATCCATGTACAACGGTCTATAAGTTGGTCAAAGAATTAAATACTTGTACAAAACATTAACCAATACTCAACTCCCGAATCACCCTCATCATCTGCTCCACCGTCTCCTCCACCGTACCATTCCCATCAATCATAATAATATTATCCTGTGTTGTATTTCTCAGAAAATCAATTGCTTGCAGATATTTCGCGCGATGTTCCTCCAATCGACTTTCAAAAAGCTCTTCCGCTTGGTCGCGCGTACCCATACGTGCGTAGCCAACTTCGCTACTCACATTCAAAAAGAAAATCACATCCGGTTGGGTTGCTTTTTCATTGAGTGCCATGACCGATTCAAAAGGAAAATCATCACTACTCTGATACACCAACGACGACAAATAATAGCGGTCAGAAATCACAATATTCCCCGCTTCGGCGAGTAGCGGATTGATAAGTCGCGTACAATGGTCGAGCCGATTGGCAGCAAAAGAAAGCGGCAACACACGCGGATGAAACACGCTTATTTTTTTCTCCAAAACATCCCGAATATAATTGCCGCCACAATAATTGCGATTGGGTTCGCGCGTGAGTGTCACGCGGACATTGAGTTCCGATTCGAGCAAGGGAATCATATACTCGGCAGCCGTCGATTTGCCCGACCCGTCCAAGCCTTCAATAACAATAAAAAGCGATTGTTGCATCATGGTACAAAGATAGAACGCGGATAATACTGATTAAGCGGATTTACGCAGATTTTTCTAAAAAATCCGTTTAAATCTGTCAAATTTGCTAAATCCGTGTTCTATCATCGCTATATTTGTCCTATGAATCAACAGGGAAAATTATACCTGATACCAAGTTCGATGGGTGAAGGGGCAGTGATTGGTCTGCCGCAATACGCCATTGAAGTCGTGCATACACTTGATACTTTCGTTGCCGAGCGCGCAAAGACGGCAAGGCGATTTTTGAAAGACATCAAGACGCCCGTCCCCTTCAATGATATGACTTTTTACGAACTGAACAAACACACCGACAAAAACGAACGCGAGACCTTTTTGGATGATATTTTTGAGGGAAAAAATATGGGATTACTTTCCGAAGCCGGCTGTCCGGGCGTAGCAGATCCGGGCGCGGAGATTGTCGCTTTGGCGCATCGTCGCGGAGTGGAAGTGGTGCCATTTGTCGGTCCGTCGTCTATCCTGTTGGCACTGATGGCATCCGGTATGAATGGTCAACAATTTGCCTTTACAGGTTACTTGCCTTCCAAGCCCGAAGCCCGCATCAAAGCCCTCAAACGAGAAGAAAGTCAGTCGATTGCACACAATCAAACCCGCATTTTTATCGAAACGCCTTATCGAAATAATGCCTTAATTCAAGATGCACTTAAACATTTGAGTCCATACACTCGTTTTTGTATTGCGGTTGATTTGACCTTGCCAACGCAATTTATCAGTACCAAAACCATCCGCGAATGGCAGCAAAATCCCCCGCCCGATTTCCACAAACGACCCGCGATTTTTTTAATTTATAATTCATCACAAAAAACATATAAAGCGAAAAAACCGCCATCTTCAAAATTCAAAGGGAAACGACGAAGGTAAAACTCTAATCTCAAGCTCAAAATCTTCAATAAGCAACTCCAAACTAATACGTCTTGCTGAATTTATTTCAGCATCTCCCGGACGATAGAAAACAAATGCTGTACAAAATATACAATTTGTGACTACCCATCTAACTTTGCCCAAAGCGAATACTCGTCAGACGAATCACTTTATGCAGTGCGAATATTTTATGAGACAAATCGCTACATTTCACAAAATCTTCGTCAGACGAGTAGTAATCCCGCAAGCAAACTTAGACGGTAGCCCAATTTGTTGTTTTGAGTGGCATACGAAATTTTAGCTCATATTCAATATCTTGCTTGTAGCTTGGGAGATACTGAAATAAATTCAGTAAGACGGTTTGGTTTAAAGGTTTTACAGCTTAGTACACCGTCCAATAAATTTCTTCACTTTTTTGAGTGTTTCTTTTGAAATGACTCTTCCCCAAAAACTCCTTAAATACAGTGAGTATTCGCGTCATTTTTGGGTCGATTCATTCCAAAATAAACGTCAAAAAAAGTAAAGAAATTTAATGGACGGTGTACTTAGAATTTGGTGCTTATTCTTGGGAATTTGCAATTTGACACTTGGAATTTGCAATTTGGTGCTTCTTATTTTTAACTTTGCAAAAATCACTGCGATATGCAAAAAGATACACAGTTACACGCCCTGCTTCACGAAGAACTCGAACGCCAGCGCAACGGCATCGAACTCATTGCTTCTGAGAACTTTACGAGTTACGAAGTCATGAAAACAATGGGTACTTGCCCGACCAACAAATATGCCGAAGGCTATCCGGGCAAACGCTATTATGGCGGTTGCGAGGTCGTCGATAAAATCGAACAGCTTGCCATCGACCGTGCAAAAGAATTGTTTGGTGCTGCTTACGCGAATGTACAACCGCACTCCGGCGCACAGGCAAACGCGGCGGTTTTCTTGGCGGTACTCAAGCCGGGTGATACCACTTTGGGCTTCGATTTGTCGCATGGAGGGCATTTGTCGCATGGTTCACCTGTCAATTTTTCGGGCAAAGTTTTTCGTCCGACTTTTTATGGTGTGGAGGAAGATACAGGCTTGATTGATATGAATAAAGTGGAGGAAATCGCTCTGCGCGAACAGTCGAAATTGATTATTTGTGGTGCATCTGCCTACTCACGCGATTGGGATTATAAGCGTTTCCGCGAAATTGCCGATAAAGTCGGTGCATTGCTCTTGGGCGACATCGCACATCCGGCGGGCTTGATTGCGAAGGGCTTACTCAATAACCCACTTCCGCATTGCCACATCGTTACAACGACGACACACAAAACACTTCGCGGTCCGCGTGGTGGTTTGATTTTGATGGGCGAAAATTTTGAAAATCCTTGGGGTTTGAAAACGAAGAAAGGTAATGTTCGTAAAATGGCGGGTATCTTGAACAGCGGTGTTTTTCCCGGCACACAAGGCGGTCCATTAGAACACGTCATCGCGGCAAAAGCAGTAGCATTTTACGAAGCCCTCCAACCTGAATTTAAAACTTACTGCGAACAAGTCATTACCAATGCAAAAGCAATGGCGGCAGCATTCGTCGAAAAAGGATATAAAGTCATTTCCGGCGGCACTGACAATCACATGATGCTCATAGACTTACGCTCAAAAGGCGTCACCGGAAAACTCGCTGAAAATACACTCGTTAAAGCCGACATTACCATTAATAAGAATATGGTTCCCTTTGATAATCAGTCGCCTATGGTGACATCAGGTATGCGTATTGGTACGGCGGCGATCACGACACGCGGTTTTGGTGTGGAAGAATGTTTGAAAGTCGTCGATTGGATAGATGCCATTCTTTCTGACCCCGAAAACGATACCCTCATTCAAAACATTAAACAAGAAATTAATAATTTTATGGCTGATTTTCCGTTGTATGAGGCGGAAAATGTACTGACGAGTTGACGAGTTGTTGAGTTGTTGAGTTCACGTATTTTATTTTTGCTTCGCAAAAATCCTAATATCAACTCAACAACTCGTCAACTCAACAGCTCAACAACTCAATAATAAATGAACCGTTTACTAATATTAATTGCAGGTATTTTGGCTTTGTGCGTCATGACCATGAGTTCCTCTTGTGAGGAAGGCGTCTGGATGGAGTTTGATGAAGCTAAAAAAGGTAAATACATCGCCTCCGGTTATCTCGAAGATTCGACCAGAATGAACCTGTCGCCCGTAGCAAGTGTGGTGGAATACTTGAGGGAAGGCGTAGTCGAAGCCGAAAAAATTCGTATCGTAGATAGTGGCGGTATAAGTTGCGCTTGCTCGAAGCGCAAGCATGGAAATTGCCTCTGCAAATTACCCAACAACAAACGCAAAGAGTGCAAAACAAAAGAGAGCAATGAAAAAGGCGCGCCGGATGTCTGTATAAGAGAGAAATATATCCGTGTATTGGTCTTGGAGGAGTATGTGAGGCGGATGGAGCGGTTGGGATTTGAATAAAAAAAGCCATCCCAAAAGGAATGGCTTTCATATCTTATCGTTTGCCTATGGACTATTGACCACCGACTATCGACTAAATCATCTTCTACCAAACAAGCTACCCAAGATACCAAGACCTTTCTGAGCAATATCAGCGTCGATTTTGCCGTCACCGTCTTTGTCGAGTAAGCTGCCGATGAAACCGCGTTGTTCGGGTGTTTGTTCGAGTTCCTGACGGCGTTCTTCATCCTTGAGCAACATCGCAATATCAAAATCATCAAGATTTTTTTCACGTTTTTGCTTACCTAATTGTCCCAAAACAATCGGTGCAAGTGTTTCCAATAAACCCTGCGTTGTATTGCTGTCTAACCCGGTATCGCGGCTGATGACTTGCTCTACATTGCTTCTTCTATCGCCCAAAAGGTGGCGTAGAATACCTGCACCGTCGGTAGTTTTTTGCTGCTGCTGTCTGTTACCGTCTAAGAAACCTGTCAAATTATCTAACAAACTACCATCGTGGTCACGCTCCAATGCATTATTGAGTGAGCGCGCTCCTTCTTTACTGGAAGCGTTTTTTGCGAGAGATTTGATAAGCATGGGTACTGCAAGGCTAATCGCTGCGCGAGTCAACTTGCTATCAACACCCATTTTTTGTGCCATGTGATTCACGGCGGTAGTACCCAGCGTTTGGGTAAGCATATCCATTAATGCCATAATTTTTTTATTTGTTTAAATTTGTGTGAAATTGATTTTTTTTATTGTTTCATGGTCTTATTGTTGCATTGTTTTATAATTATATTGCGATATTGGCTTTGAATAAATAAATAACAGAATTAGACTGTAAGATAATGCAACAATAAAACAATAAAACAATTGAACCATGCAACCATGACCTCATCCAAATTTAGGACAGCAAATATAATGAAAGTCACACACTTTTACTAATCTAATTTTACGTTACAACATGACCTACTGCCGTCTAATAAGTTGATAACCTATTTCTTTTGAAATAGTTTTTTTCTTATCAATAAAAATAAAAAGATTATGGCAGTTATTAAAGTCATCGAAATTATGTCAGATTCCCCAAAAAGTTGGGAAGAAGCCACCGCCAATGCTATCAAAAAAGCGTCTAAAAGTGTAAAAGGTATTCGCTCGGCTTATGTACAGAGTCAGAGTGTTGTCGTAAAAAGCAACAAGGTAACCGCATATCGCGTTAACTTAAAGGTATCTTTTGAGATACAGTAGGGTTTAGGGCTTAGGGTTTATTGAGTTGATTGGGTTGATTGAGTTTTCAGAGTTATGAAGTTCATTGGTTGTTATCGTGAACATTATAAACTTTACAAACTCAATAAACTTTATGAACTCAATAAACTCAATCAACCCAATAAACCCAATAAACTAATACATTGTCATGAAACATATCATCTTTATAATTGCTTTAATTGGAATTTCGGCTTTAAGTTTTGCTCAACCCGGAGACAAAAACAAAAAAGACAATAGGGCTGCCAAAGGCGTACAAGTTGCCCCGAATATTCAACTTGCACAAGAATACTATAGAAACGGCGAATACGAAAAAGCCGCTTCTTTATATGAGAAATTAGTAGCTTCTTCACCGACCAATTCTTATTATTTTTCGAGATATATGAATTGCCTTACAGAGTTGGAAGAATACGATAAGGCAGAAAGTATCCTTAAAGGTCAACTCAAAAGCCAACCCAAAAACAGCCAATTATATCTTGAATATGGCAATTTATTGGAATTGCAGGAAAAAAGCGATGAGGCAGACAAGCAATACGCAAAAGCCATCAAACTGCTCCCTGCCAATCAAGGTAAAATCGACCAATTGGCACGAAAATTTACCTCACTAAGAAAATATGAATTGGCGGTTGCTGTCTATGAAAAAGGCAATGAAATATTGGACAAGCCCTATGTTTTTTCCTATCAAATCGGAGATGTTTATCGTCAAAATGGCGAATTGAACAAGATGATAGAAAACTATCTGTACAGCCTCGAATATTCTCAAAATCGCCTTTCTATCGTACAAACTTACCTCCAACGCTACCTCAGCGAAGAAGATTTTCAAGAAGTAAAAAGCCAACTCTACGAGCGCATACAAGATAAGCCTGATGTGACGATTTATCCCGAATTATTGCAATGGGTTTTTCTCCAACAAAAAGATTTCAAAGGCGCATTGCGTCAAGCAAAAGCTCTCGACAAACGCCTCAAAGAAGACGGCGGACGTGTTTTCAAACTTGGTACAAACGCCAAAAACGAAAAAGATTACGACGCGGCGATTAATGCCTTCAGTTATATCACTGAAATGAAAGGTTCAATGTCGCCGTACTACCTCAAAGCCAAACGCGAGACGCTCAACACGCGCCGCACACAACTCGTTGATGGGTACAAATATACGAATGAAGATTTACTGACATTAGAAAAAGAATATCAGACTTTTTTGGAAGAATTTGGACGCAACAAAACGACTGCGGGCATGATACGCGAGCTTTCTCAATTACATGCTTTTTATTTGAATGATATTGATAAAGCGATTGAATTGCTCGACCAAGCTATCAATTATCCCGGCATTGACCGCCACACGCAGGCACTTGCCAAATTGGATTTGGGCGACTACTACCTGATGAAAGAAGAAGTCTGGGAATCGACCCTGTTGTATTCGCAAGTTGATAAAGAATTTAAAGACGACATTCTCGGTGAAGTAGCGCGTTTCCGCAATGCAAAACTCTCTTATTTTAAAGGTGATTTTGAATGGGCGCAGGCGCAATTGGATGTACTCAAAGCCTCTACTTCAGAGTTAATTTCCAATGATGCGATTGATTTATCGGTCTTTATCATGGACCACTATTCGCTTGACACCACCGCCGTACCCATGCAAATGTATGCCGGCGCAGAATTATTATCTTTCCAGAATAGATTCGATGAAGCCTTCACAAAATTGGATTCCATAAAAATTCTTTTCCCTGAACACGGCTTGGAAGATGACATTTATTACGCCAAATCAAAAATCTACGCCAAACAACGCGATTATGAAAAAGCCGCCGAAATGCTTCAAACCATCGTAGATAATCACGCCGAAGAAATTCGCGGCGACAATGCCACCTTCGACCTCGCCAATCTCTACGAAACCCACCTCGGCGACAAGGAAAAAGCCAAAGCCCTCTATCAGAAAATCTTGATG
>CALHBW010000115.1 GCA_937930625.1 uncultured Saprospiraceae bacterium
TACATCGTAAATGACGGAATACTATTGAGCATTTTTATCTCAAAATAACACTTGACGACTTTCTCCACAGGCTTGCCACCGATGCTGCTGATGCCGATAAATTTGCTGGTAAATGAATACGTATTCTCATTCCATCGTAAGGGTAACTTACTGAAAAAGAAGGGGTAATCATCTTCTTTGGGTAGTGTGAGATAACCACCGCTTCGGTAATCTGCCAAGAGTCTATCGACTTTTTTATCGTCACTCACAAACTCTGCGATAGCGTGGTCGATGTATTTATCATTGACATCAATATCCGGCAATTCATCTCCATAACCATATAAATCATCCGCCAAAATTTCCAACAAACGCGCCGGAAGCGGAAGATTGAGACCGCCAATCAAGTCGAATTTAGCGATACCATCTTCCCAAACCGCTACACCTGCGGTCTTGATGTGGATGTTATCTTTATAGGCTTTGTCGAAATCAAAACTCCCTTCTGCGGTGACTTTACCGGAGATTTCGTTGACCGTGAGTTTATTGCCGCGCTTGCCGTCAAGAATGACTTGCGAGGAATCGCCGAAAACGAATTGCTTGCGTTTTTTGTCGTGCTTGAGTACGCCCGTTGCATCAAAAATCTGTACATCTCGTCCGATTTTACTTGCACTCATATTCGCAGGATATACATGCGCCGAGTCGATGTTCATCATCAAGCCGACATGCAGCTTTGCTCCATCCACCGTAACGGGGTCTTTATAAGCGATAGCGACGTTTTCTTTGTCCACTCTGGCATTGACCGAAAACCAACCTGTACGTTGAAGTCCTTCTGAATCAATCTTCGCAAAGCCCCTGAATCTCAAGTTTTTAGCATCAGCACGGAGCTTGACATCTCCCATGAATTTTATCTTGTCATCTATCAAAAAGTTATCGTCTTCATCCACAGGACCGCTACCCACTGTTACGTATTCTTTCTTCTTTTTCTTCTTTTTTGCTTGAATATTATCAAATAAAATTTCCTGCTCCTTACCCGCTACTTCGTAGGTGTAATAACCTTTCGCCTGATAGTCGTTTTTCCCTTTAATCTTAATGGTCGCATTTTTTATTTTGTGATAACGATTTTTCGTATTAGCGAGAATGGTTGAATTTTCTAAAGGTTCCATATCCGCATTTTCACGAATTGCGACGTATTTATCATCCGGGTAAATGATGGCATCAGCTACATTGATTAAGTCCACTCCTTCGATGTCCAACATATTATCCTGAAGGTCATACACTGCACTATCTGCCAAAAATATCAGCGAATCTTGTTCGGGATTAATGGACAGAAATTCGCCTTTTTTACCTGTTTTAGAAGAAAAAATAACTTGGTCGTTTCGCATATTCCATGTAAAACGATTCATAGATGTTTTATACTGATTATAAGGCATTTCTGTCGTAATATCACCCGAATTGCTGACGAATGTACCGCGTTGGGTTTCAAAATTGAGGTCAGCATTTACATTGAGTGTATTGAAGGCGAGTTTGCCTTGTTCGATGCCTTCATTGAGGGCTTTAATGATGAGGTTGGCGGTATCGGCTTTTACTCCATTAAATCCGAATAATAACTTATCAGAAGTCATTGTCGCATCCTGCCAATCCAATCTGCCCGAACCATACAAACCACCCGTTGTAAATACCAAATCGCCTTGCAATTGTTTTTCATTATTAAAGAAATTAAATGGCTTATCTTCGGATTTGATATACATACTGTCTTGGTAGGGTGCCCATTTCACAAAGACATCCGTTGCATCTACCTTCGGGTATTGTGTACCTGTGCGGCGTTCTTCGATATTGAAGGTATTGGCTTGGGCTTGCATTGCCTCCGGCAGAAAATTAATCTCGTCGGATTCAAATTTTGAATTGAGAAAAGTAATCTCACCACTCCCCCACAAGCCCGAACCGTTGAGTGTAATGTCGTTAGCATAGTTACCGCGATTTTTGCCGTCTTTGGTGTAAGTCGGCATCCCGCCCGATGGTGTTTTGTGCGTGAAACCCAGTGAGTTATCTTCGGTTTGTATGCGTAATTTTTCTTTGAACATCGGAAAAATACCTGCGGTGTGCATCTCTCCGGGAAAGACAATTCCAGAGGGGTCAAAGCTATTGAGGCTGTCAAACGTGAAGGGTTCGAGTTCGAAATAAAAGCTGTCGCGCTTGTACGCGCCGTCCTGTATGCGCCTGTTGTCGTAGTAGGCGCGGGCTTTGCTTCGAGAGACGAATGAAGCGTAAGCAGGGTCGTCTTCGCGTCCTGATTTATTGTCGGGGGCGTCGATTTGAAGGTGTCCGGTCATGTCTTCGACGCGGGTTTTGACTTCATTCAAAAGTGGTACGCCGTCCACATCTTTCTCTACTTCGTAACGAATACTAAATGAATTGATAGTATCCATTTCGATGTCATAATTATCATAATCAAATTGAAAATTACGTCCTTTGAACACGCCATATCCGGCAAATACTTGCCCATTAAAACGCATATTTCTATCCCGCTCAACGGTCAATTCCGCATTAGCGGGCTTGATAACGACCAACTGCGAATCACTCAAAATGACGTTTTTGACACCATGTAATGTCAGCGAATTATCTTCGATATTCAATTGTCCGTTGGTGTTGCGTTCATTATTGGATAGAATGCGAATATTGTCATAATCCGTTTTCTTAGCATGTGCATCTACCCAATGATAGACTTTTTCTTTGACCTCAACCATTTGTGTTTCAGGATAATACACGATAAAACCCTGCTCCATCAAATCTGTGAGCAAACCGAGAATGGTTTTGAGTTCGTAATTCGGGCTGATGTATGCCGCCAAATCTTCCGCCTCAATGTAAGGCGAATCATAACTCTGCGCGTAGGATTTTATTTTGGTTAATGGATGAAAACTCGCGATATTCTGAAATCGCCGATAACGGTCTGCATTATAATAGGCTACTGATTCTAAGACCACATTGCGCTTCGCGCCTACTTTTTGTTCTTTACCAATTTCTATAGAATCCGAATCAATTTGCCAATCAATTTTCGCAGCGTCTATTTCAAATTTGTGGTAAGAATTGTAAAATGGTGCTTTTTCGATACCTGTTTCGCCACGCGTGAGGGTGAGTTCGCGGGTATTCACATCAAACTTGAAGCCGATACGCGGGTGAAAAATAGAATCTTGCCCGTGATAAATACTCACTGCCGCGCCGTCAGAAACGATGCGTTCTGCTTTGCGAATGAGGAAGGATTCAGCGCGCGCACTGATGGCAAGTTTACCGGATTTGGAGAAGAATTGCATCGTCGCTTTGTTGTTGCTGTCGCCATAGCCGTTGATGTCGTCACCTGAAAGTCGAAAACCACCTCTATACTTGATGCCTTCTCCTATATCATTGATTTCCATTACTTTAGTAAAAGAAGAAAAGCGCGGATAAGAATGTCCTTTCTTGGATGCTCCCGTAATTATACGGTCTTCAAATGAGCCATCAATGGGCTTGGCGAAATAGTCAGAATAGTATAAGGTTGCGGTATCTATTTCATAGCCGGATTTTTTCGTTTCGATTTTGTATTTGCCAAATGTACAACGAACATCCTCACCAAATTTGGTACGTTCCCAAGTTACTTCGCCCTTTGCACCACGCCATACATTATCAAAGGGATAATATACGCCCGAAGTTTCGTTAATGCGTATTGTATCACTTTTCCGAATTCCTAATAAATCCAAACCTGTGAATTTCACCAGTGGCTTGTCATCTTTGTATTCAATGGTATAACTGTCGTTGGAAGATACCCACATAGAACCACCTTTGGAGTAGCGCAGGGCATTGTATTGAAAGAGGTTGGTAGCGAAAACAGTAAAGTCTTTGCAGGTCGATTTATTACTGCTTTTTACCTTACCAATGACCTTATTGAGTGCATTGAAGTAGCTCGCAAATTTATTGTTTTGCTCATGAATGGTCATCATATTGAGTGAGCTGAGGTAGCTCTCAAAATATGGATTGACGCTCATTCTTACAGCGAGCATTTTGTTAGCAACTTCTTGAATATCAGCAAATTGTGATTCTGAGTATTTACCCGTTGTGACGTGTTCGCTGAAAATTTCAAAGGTTTCTTTATTGTCATCACGTTTGGCAGCGTTCATCATTTCCTCCAAAGCGGTCATAAACTCTGTCCGGTCTTCGGGCAGTTGCTTGGGTGTCTGTGCAAATGCGCCCGTGAACGCAAAAAGTAAGGCGATTGTGATTATTTGTATTCTGTACATATAGTTTTTTTGTTGGCAGTCATTAGTCAATAGTCGATAGTCAATAGTCCATAGTAATACGACAACACGTTAGTGAAATATATTGTCACATTAACGCATTTCAGCATTATTGCATTAGCTACTATGGACTATCGACTATCGACTATCGACTACTGACT
>CALHBW010000116.1 GCA_937930625.1 uncultured Saprospiraceae bacterium
GGAGGCGGCTACCCTCGCCGTATTGCCCAATGCCCCCGCCCTCATTCATCCCGGACGCAATCGCCGCGCCTTAAAAGAGAAACGCAACCGCTTGTTAGACAGATTATTAGCGCAACATAAAATCGACTCTCTCACCTGCGAATTAGCCAAAGAAGAAACCCTGCCCGATGAACCTTTACCGCTTCCGCGCCTTGCGCCGCATTTGTTGGATAGGGCGTTTGTAGAGCATTTTTCGGATAAAAGGAAGGGTTTGCGCTCAACGTTTTCCTCCCCCCAACCCCCTCCAAAGGGGGAGACGACCGTGTTTCCCGCGTTAATATCTCCCCCTTCGGAGGGGGCAAACCCACGTCTATCTCCCCCTTTGGAGGGGGCTGGGGGGAGGACGCGCCTACGCACCACCATCAACCGCAACCTCCAAGAATACACCACCCGCACCCTACACCGCCACCACGCCCGACTCTCTTCTAATGGCATTCGCAATCTCGCAGCAATTATTGTGGAGGTAGAAACGGGTAATGTAGTCGCGTATGTGGGCAATGTTTTTTCGGAAAAAAATAAGAAGCATGACCATGAGGTGGACGTGGTGACGGCGGCGCGGAGTTCGGGCAGTATTTTGAAGCCGTTTTTGTATGGGATGATGTTGGATGAGGGGGAGATTTTGCCGCAAAGCCTCATCCCTGATGTACCGACAAATATGGATGGTTATCGTCCTTTGAATTTCCATGAAAGTTTCGATGGGGCTGTGCCTGCACGTAAGGCGATTATTCGCTCGCTGAATGTGCCAACGGTCAGAATGTTAAGCGATTATGGTTTGGAGAAATTTCATTTTGGATTGAAAAAAATGGGGATTTCTACGCTCAACAAACCCGCTTCGCATTATGGTCTGACGCTCGTACTTGGCGGCTCGGAAGTGACACTTTGGGATGTGACCAATGCCTACACTTGCATGGCGCGGACGCTGAATCATCATTATCCGCACAATAGCAAATATGACGCGAGGGATTGGCGCGATTTGAATTATTTTTACGAAAAAAAACACACACAAACACCCGAACACAAGCTCGCAGACGCCCCCACACGCATGGGTACAGGCGCGATTTATCAGACCTTTGAAACGATGCGCCAAGTAGAACGCCCCAATTCATCCGGTGCATGGCATTTGTACGAATCATCGAAACGGATTGCATGGAAAACGGGAACGAGTTTTGGTTTTCGAGATGCTTGGGCGGTGGGCGTGACGCCGCGCTATACGGTAGGCGTATGGGCGGGCAATGCAGACGGCGAAGGCAGGGCTGGACTCGTGGGCGTACACGCGGCTGCACCTGTGTTGTTTGATTTGTTTGAACGACTGGACACGGGGGCTTGGTTTGAGCCGCCGTATGATGATATGGTCGTGGTGGATGTCTGCACGAAAAGCGGCTATCGTGCCTTACCGACTTGCGAAAATACGGAAGGTTATTATGTGCCGTCTCGCGGTGTGGAGGCGCAGGCTTGTCCTTACCATCAAATTATACATTTGGATGATAATGAGGAGTTTAGAGTGCATAGTGATTGTGAAAATCCGTCTGATATGCAGCATGAAAAATGGTTTGTATTGCCGCCTTTAGAGGAATTTTATTATAAAAAGAAACATCCTGATTATCGCGTACTACCACCGTTTCGGGAAGATTGTTTGGCGACATTAAATGAGAATAAAAACCGCCCGATGCAGTTGATTTATCCCAAGCCAAATGCGAAGATTTTTATTCCGAAAGATGTAGATGGCGAGTTGGGAAAAGCAGTATTCAAAGTCGCACATCGCGAACCGGAATCAATCATTTATTGGCATTTAAATGATGAATATATCGAAAAAACAAAGACCTTCCACGAAGTCGAATTGAACCCCGAACCGGGAAAGTATAAATTGACTTTGGTAGATGAACAGGGTGGGAGAGTGGAGGAGTTTTTTGAAGTGCTTGGACGGGAATGATGGAACACGGATTTGGCGGATGACGCAGATTTTTTTGTTTTAAAAATACATTAAATTGATTATTTTTTTATGCGTTAAAATTTTTTTCAATAAAAAAATAAAACGCTATATTTGAGTGTATTATAAATTTCACAAATAAAAAACTAATTCCGTATGAATACTAAATGTTTACTACCGTTGGCGTTTTTCGCGCTGTTTATTTCTAATGTTTTTGCTCAAGCCTGTCCACCAAGAACACTGAAATCGCAGGGATGTGATTTAGTGATAGATAGTCTTGTAATTAAACCTCTTAATACTCAGGGTTTTGAAGGCTGTTCTGGAGTAGAGGCTTTTATTTCGGATGGAACACCACCTTATGTTACTATTGGAACACCGGATGTCCATGAATCCGAAAACTATATTGCTTGTACTCAGGGTCAACATTGCATTATTGTTACAGATTTGGTGGGTTGTACTGTGTCAAGTTGTTTTACTTATGAACCATGTACGATGGTATTATCGCCTTTAACAGTTGATAGCATTGTATTTGTTGAGTATTTTCCGGGCGATTGTGCCTTTTTTACTGCCGAGATTTCGGGGGGAATACCTCCATATTCACTTGATTGGGGACCTGATAATTCATCTTCTGATACAGATGGTTATATAGCATGTTCTGAAGGAGACCATTGTTTGATAGTGACAGATGCTGCGGGATGTACTTTTTCACATTGTTTTGAATATGAGATAGATACCACAAATGTTTTTGAAATTAGTAGTATTGAATTAACGACACCTCAAATTTGTGCAGGTGATTGTGGTGTAGCCTATGTTATCATTTCTGATAATTCCCCTCCTTACGATTATACGCTTCAATGGTCGGATGGTATGACTCCCTCCGGTAATGGTTTTGAATATTGCTCTGGTGGAATTTATACGGTAACAGCTACAGATACAGAGGGAAATGTAGCGATAGATTCTTTTGAGGTCGTGCAGTTTCCTGAAGTATTTGCAGAGGTAACGACCACTGACGTAAGTTGCCATGGTGCATGGGATGGTAGCATTATGGTTCACGGTTCGGGTGGTGTTGCGCCGTATGAGTATTCGTGGTATTTGAGCCTGTCCAATGAGCAATCACTCAGTAATGTGATGCCCGGGCAGCACTATGGTTATGTAACAGATACAAATGGTTGTCAGAGTGAATTGGCACTTGGAATTGTCAACGAGCCACCACTGCTCGAAATCTCCGTTGAGGGTGATGAAGAAGGTGGTGCAATGGCATTTGCATCAGGCGGTACATCGCCGCATGAGTTTCAATGGAATGACCCAAATAATCAAACTACTCAAACAGCTACTAATTTAGGCGAAGGACAATTTACCGTCACCGTCACCGATGCAAATGGTTGTACAAATACCGAAACGATTGATTTGACTGTAGGCATCGAAACGCCCGAATTCCTTACCAACTTCAATGTGTCACCCAATCCTTCCAACGGAAAATTTATGATTGACCTACAATTTGAAGTAACACAAACCGCTACTATTCAAATACTCAATTCATTAGGACAGAAAATGTATCAATTCACAGATATACAAAGTCATTTCACACAAACCATAGACATGAATGAAGCGGCGGCAGGGACTTATTTCGTCATCATTAGCACAGAAAGCGGACGTATTGTGAGGCGTATCGTATTGATGTAGATTCAGAATAAGGAGTCACAATAGATTTTAGTGTCTATAAATCAAACAAATTTATTCTTCATTTTTTTTAATAAAAACTAATTCCGTATGACTACCAAATGTTTACTTCCATTGGCGTTTTTCGCGCTGTTTATTTCTAATGCTTTTGCTGAAAATTTCCCTTCAAATCATCTACTTGAATCTCAAGGCTGTGATATTGAACTCATATTGTTTTCGACCTTGAGTTGCGATGGAATATATGATTTAAGTATTTCACCTAACGGCGGTATTCCACCCTATGAGTATTCGTGGAATGCTGGCGAATTTGACATGATTTCTAATTATAATAATTTGTCGCCGGGAACATACATAGTAGTTGTGAGAGATAGTACGGAAT
This sequence comes from uncultured Saprospiraceae bacterium, assembly GCA_937930625.1. Classification (GTDB taxonomy): domain Bacteria; phylum Bacteroidota; class Bacteroidia; order Chitinophagales; family Saprospiraceae; genus JAHDEO01. Next base: position 4,026 of record CALHBW010000116.1, read on the forward strand.
GTACAGAAACGCTGGAATTTACTTTGGATGAACCGATAGCCCTACTCGAAGTGGATGTTACCGTTTCAGAAAACACCGCAACAGCTATTCCATCGGGTGGTGTGCCACCATACACTTATCAATGGGATGACTACAACGCTCAAACTACAGCAACAGCAACTGGTTTGAGTTCGGGAGTCATTTATTATGTTACAGTTACGGATGCAAGTGGCTGTTCAGCTATTGGAAATGTTGTTTTATCGGTAGGTATTGATTCGCCCGAATATCTTACGAATTTCGATATTTTCCCAAACCCTTCTAACGGAAAATTCACGATTGACCTGCAATTTGAAGTGACACAGAGAGCTACTATTCAAGTGCTTAATACACTTGGACAGGAAATGTATCAATTCACCGACACACAAAGTCACTTCCAACAAACCATAAATATGCAAGAAGTAGCGGCAGGGACTTATTTCGTCGTGATTAGTACAGAAAGCGGGCGTGTAGTACGGCGCGTGGTCTTGATGTGATTTTTCGTTAAAAACATTGCTCTAAAAAATATGTTATATTTTCATGGCGAATAATAAACTCTTAGTCGATGAGCGTCAGGCAGATATTGGCGGTTTTATGGTGGGTCGGTTGCTACCATTTCGTAAAAAGCGGCAAGTCGGACCGTTTACCTTCATTGAAAGTTGCTATTTGAGCAGTCATATTTTATTATTTTTGTTCAAATTTTGCACTACACTTACACAATATCTTCCATCAATTTTGTCAAATCATCAGGATTACGACGAGTATTCCAAATGATGAGTATCTGAATTTCATCATCGGCAATTTTATACATCAAATGGAAGGTTTTGACTTTTTTGGCACGGATATTTTCAAATTGTGTAGGTCGTCCGATGTATGGTTGAGTGGTTAACATTTCGGCTGCTTCGTCGAAAAGTCGATTGAGTTTTCGGCTATAAGTTTTTGAGCCGTTGCGCTCATTCCAATAATCAAAGATTTCCTTCTTTTGCGCTTGGGCAAATGCTGTCCAGATTAATCTTTTAGCCATTCTTTGGTTTGTTTTTGAGCTGCTTCGTGTGTGAGGTATTTACCGTCAACTATCTGCTGTTCAGCAATTTGAACTTGACGAATTTGTTCTTCATTTAATTCGTAAATCGCTTCATCCTCTGAATCCATACGTACCAATTTACGCATCTCGGCAAGCAGTGAATCACTTTGAGTGGCGGCAATCGTTTGTATGAGTTCTAATTTTAATTTGCTTGTATTCATACTGATTATTTTTGTTCAAATTTACACAAAAAAATACTGTGAAACAAATACCTCGTAGCGTACCCGTAGCACGGTGCTTCCAGCCCGTGGATTATGTATGTATAGCAAAACTAACGCGAGGCACGGGCTGGAAGCACCGTGCTACGGGGTTTTCATTTCCATATTTTTTCAATAATATGTATCTTGCATCTCGTCCAACGTGAAAAGTAGCACGGTGCTTCCAACCCGTTCCTCGCGTATGTGACGACTAAATGTTGAATCACCTTTGAACCAAGTCGGCGGACGAAACATTCGTCAGGCGACAAAATCACTATGCAAAAAACCAAAGTTTTTATCGCTTATGCGCGAGAGTATGAGTTGGTTTTCTGGGGGTTAGGATTTGTGTGACTATACCTGCACATCAATCTGATACTCCGACATAATCTCCTTCAATTCAAGCAGAAAACGCTGCTTCATATCTTTGTACTGACTCACCATGACGGCATCTTTTGATTCAGTTTGGTGGAGGTCAATCATGGCATTCAATTTTTTGATTTGTGCCATGATGTCCATGACTCTCACTTGGTCGTCTGTGATTGTATTGTCAATCATTGATGTACATTATTCTTATTTCAAGTTCTCAAAAATCTCATCTACACTCACAGTAAAATCAATACCTTCACAAGTTACCATTTCACCTGCTTTGAAGATAGTTTTTATTTGATAATCAGTGTTTTTTGGTTGTTTAAAAACCTCAATTTGATAATCTTGAAGGTTGACAATCCAATATTCGGGAACATTGGAAGCAGCATAAATTGGAGCTTTTACCTTGCGGTCTCTCTTGAGCGATGAATCTGCTACTTCGATGACGAGTAGAAGGTCTTCGGGCTTCATACTCGAACTCAAATACTTGTCTTTACGATATTTGGCTATGGCAAAATCAGGCATTGGTGCACCATATTCTCCAAATTTTATAGGGCTTTGTGGCGAACAGCAATACTTACCCAAACAATGCGCCATTAGCAGTTCATTAAAAAGCACAATCATCCCGAAATGCGGGTCATTCATTAGTCCCATAACTACAATGATTCCATTTAGTAATTCAACTCGTTCATCATCGAAAATGCCCGTTTCGA